>JBAYAV010000115.1:0-8328 GCA_041669565.1 Lentisphaeria bacterium | reverse complement strand
CCTTGTTCCATGCGTTGTTTTAAGGCTTTTCCCATATCGCGACCGCCGCCTTCCGAATCGGTGTCGCAGTAGAGGCGAATCTTATCGCGAAATTGACCGCCGAGCAGTTGCCAGACAGGAACGCCCCAGGCTTTGCCGGCAAGATCCCAGCAGGCAACTTCGATTCCACAGACACCGCCGGCTTGTCGCGAATCTCCACCGAATTGCTTAATCCGACGGAATATTTTTTCTACATTGCATGGGTTTTCACCGATAATTCGACTCTTGAGCATTGCCGCATACGTTCTGCTGGATGCATCGCGGACTTCGCCGTAACCGACAATTCCCTGGTTCGTATAGAGTTTAATCAGGGTACAGCGTTTGGGGGCTCCGTCAATATCGGCAAAGCGCATATCTGTAATTTTTAATGTCGATGGGTTGATTTCTAAATTCATAGATGAGTTCCTTCCAATTAAAGCAGTTCCGTGCAGAGTTTTGCTATTTTTAGCAGTTTGGGTTGGATATCGCTGATTGAATCAACGGTAAAATTTTCATCGGTTCCGAGAATTGTCAGAGCCGCAATGACATGGTTGTTTTCGTCATAAATAGGGGTGCTTATGGCGCCTATCTTCCAGCGATTTATATCGCTTTTTGTCAAGCAATAATGTTTTTTATGAAGGGTTTGAATGCGCTCATACAAAATTTCTGGATTTTTTTTTTCGGCAATATTTTCTTTGCAGTTTTTTAACAGCGAGACAATTTCATCTCGCGTGGTTTGACTTAACAATACGGCGCCGACGCTACCCTCAATAATAGGAAAAGTGGCGCCGAGTTTGCCGGTGATATAAATGGAATTCGGGGACTCGGCGCGAAGCATAATCTGCTGCCGATTGCCGATTCGTGTGGATATCTTGCATGTTAATAGCGTCTCACGTGATAATTTTACTAAAAAAGGCTCTAGGGATTGAAAACGATTTGAAGAATTAAGCGCAACTCGCGCGGCGCGTAAGATTCCACCGGAAATACCGTAATTTCCAGTGGAATCTTTATGAACCCAGTCTACTTTCTGCAAGGATTGTATGATCCGATAACAACTCGTAGCTGGAATGTCTAGTAACTCGGCTATTTTATTTTGCTTTAGTCCCGTTGGATTGTCACCCAAAAGTTCTAAAAGCGATATCGCTTTGTCAATGGTGGGATTGGTGTTACTGTTTTTCATATTTGGAATCCTTTGTTTAATATATGAAAAATAATATAATGTTTTATTTTTTTTTTGCAAAAAAAAGTTCCTCTATATTTTATGAATATTGAGGAACTTTTTAAGTTAAAGAAAGCCAAAAGGGATTTCTTTTGTATTTTTAGTTTCTTTTTTTCTGATTGGGCAATGAATTGATCTAGTTTCAAAGGCCCAACAGAAAAGGCAGATCACTGATTGCTGAAGAATTGGAATCCCGGATAGGCTTCCATGCCGTGTTCACTAATATCCAAACCGCGCATTTCTTCTTCTTCGCTGACTCTTAGGCCAAAGACTTTCTTTATAGCCCAGAATAGGAACAATGCAGATGCAAAGGATGCAGCGCCGATTGTGACCACGCCGAGTAATTGTGTGCCAAAGCTGTATTCTTTGGTAAAGATGCCGACGGCAAGAGTACCCCAAATTCCATTTACTAAGTGGACGGATAAAGCACCAACGGGATCATCCAAATGCAGTCGATCGAAAACGAGTACTGCGGGGACTACAATAACACCGGCAATTAATCCAACAACGATGGAACTCATAAGACCAATACAGTCTGTACCGGCTGTAATGGCTACTAATCCGGCCAAGCAGCCATTCAGAATCATGGACAAATCTGGTTTCTTTATAAAAACGAGACTTGAAAACATGGATCCTATAACCCCGGCACTTGCCGCAAGCATTGTTGTTACTAATACATAAGAAATTGTTGCGGGGTCTGCGTTTAAGGCAGAAGCGCCATTGAACCCAAACCAGCCGAGCCATAAGCAGAATGTACCGATAACAGCGATTGGCATATTGTGGCCAGGCAGGGCCTTTGGTTCGCCCTTGACATATTTTCCAATTCTAGGGCCTAGCATTATAACACCGGCTAAGGCTCCCCATCCGCCAATGCTATGTACAAAAGTAGAGCCGGCAAAGTCATGGAAGTTTAGAGATGCCAACCATCCACCGCCCCATCCCCAGGAACCCAAAATGGGATAAACCAGGGCTACATAGAATAAGGTGAAGATTAAGTAGCTGGAAAGTTTAACGCGTTCTGCAACGGCACCGGAGACAATAGTGGCGGTTGTGGCTGCAAACATTCCCTGAAACAGAAAAAAGGTCAAGAATGTGCATGTGCCATTATAGGCCATGGGATCTCCGCCCGGGACATGGACGCCGAATCCGGAAAAGGTAAGGACTTCATTGACAACCCAATGGGATTCGGTTGGAAACATGAGCGAGAAACCGCATAATGCAAATGCCAGGAATCCGATAGCGGGTGTTAAGGTATTTTTAAAAAGTATATTTGTACAATTTTTTATCCGGCACAATCCAGATTCAAGCATTGAAAATCCCAAGTGCATCAGGAAGACAAGCATTGCTCCGATTATGATCCATAGGTTGTTGATCATAAAAGTGTTTGCGGCGACGTCATGCGCCGTTGTATCGGAAGCGCATAATGGTAGGGCGCATGTTAAAAGTAGTACTATTCTTGTAAAATATCTGAATTTCATTTTTTTATTTCCTTCTTTAACTTATCTAAAATTTATCCAATTGCTTCGTTATCGCGTTCACCCGTACGGATTCGAACGCATTGACTCATGGGCATTACAAAAATCTTTCCATCTCCGATTGCTCCCGTTCGAGCGCCGGCGATAATGCCCTCAATTGTCGTGTCAACGAATTTATCGGTGACGGCGATTGCAAGGCGGACTTTTTTTAGAAGGTTCACTTCTTGGATCGCACCACGATATGCGGAAACGAAACCTTTTTGGCGACCGCATCCCAAGGCATTTGTCACGGATATTTTAAAGATATTGCGTTTAAAAAGCTCTTGTTTTACTGGATTTAATCGTTCAGGTTTGATATAAGCAACAACTAGTTTCATTTTGATTCTCCTTCGTTTTTGTTAAAGCCTTTCAACATGACTGAGTACTTGTAATTCAATAAAAGTAAACTTTCAGTGCGTTTGTTTTTTGTTTTGTCAAAATTAGAAATTTTATTTTCTGTTTTTGAAAACCAAAGCAAGGCAAACGTTCTTTTCTTTTTGATGTAATAGCAGCGCATTGAATAAAAATCGGACCGTTCAACCGACCTTTTTCCAGATTTATGAAACAAATGATACTGTTTTTTACATCGAGCGTTTTAAATAACGCTTGGACAATGATGGTGGTAATATTGGTTAATTATACAATAGATGGCGGAAGAATTCTGCGTAAGAAATGCCACTTTTTTCAAACAAAATCAAAGAAAAAGGTTGATCATGCCTCTTAATTTCGTGTAAAAGAGTCTTTTACTTTATGGCTTATCTTTTTGCCATGCAGTCTTTTAGAAAATAAAATACAGCTTTTTAACTAAAACGGTTGTTCCATTTTCTTTTTTTACACGTTTGTTATTCTTTGGAAAAAACAGCAAGTGAAAACTATAATACATAAGTGAAATATTACAAGTTAATTTAGAATGAAAATGGATCTTTTCTTTGAATTTTGTAACCGTTATTAATAAATAGTTTAAAAATTTAGAAAAAATTAGTACGCGAAAACAAAAAACAATGTCTTTAGAAGACAAGATGTTTTTTAAATAGAAAGAGCGGACATCCAAAGGAATAAAGTCTTAAAATCATTATAAGTAGGCTAAAAAAAAAGCAGAAGAAAATTATTTTCTTCTGCTTCTTTTAGAATGTTGTTAAAATAGAAATTTATTTTTAAAGAACAAAAAATCACAAAGTATGGTAGAATTTGTTTTTCGGCTTTTCTTTTTATTCAAGGTTAAAATCGTGCGTGCCTGTGGCATAACAGTTGCCGTTTTTTGTTTTTGCCACCGTCCCGGCTGGGACCTTTAATCGAATTTTAAGATGATCGTTTTTTTGTTCCCATTTAATAAAAATATTGCCATGGGGGGTAGGGATTCGTCCTTCTGCAGAGTTTAATCCCAGGGCTTGAGGCTCCACTTTAAAGTTTTCAAAGCCTGGTAGCAATGGTTCTATTCCCAGAATTACGGTTTGGAAAAAGTCAATTGGTGAAGTTGCAAAACCATGGCATAAGCTGCCATCTCCGCCAAAAGCATTTTTTCCATGTTCGTAAACTCCCGCCTCCCAGATAGTTGGCGATCCTGTTTTAATGATATCTCCCCAGTATTTTCGAATTCGTTTCAGAGCGCTCGTTTCTTTTCCGCAATGTTTCATGGCGTGAAAAATAAAATAATGCAAATATAGTTCTGGCATTAAGAGGTTTTTGTCATCTAGTGCGTCTTCAAAATTGTGTCGATTTATTGGGCTGCATTCTCCGCTCAATAAAGCGAATGCATGTGCTAACTGACTTGAATGATCGGAGCCTTTTTTCCCGTCTAGCCAGTCTGCTAAACGGTTTTCGCTTTTTTTGAAAAAATGTTTTTCTAAGTTACTGGAGGTCTTTTTGATTCTTGCCTGATATTTAACAAGATCCACTTTTTCATTTGTCATTTCTGCTAATTTAACAATCGTCTTCATTGCTATAATATAAAGATAACTAAGCAGTGAAGTTATCTTCCCTTGCAATGGAGCTTTATTCATTTCAAAGGACCAGTCTAAAAAATTCCAATATTTAGTGGGAGGAACGATAATGCCGTTTTGGTCTTCCCATGAACTGAAAATTTCAAGAATTGAAATAATATTAGGCATGAATTCTTTGATTAATTCCGTATCATGACTGTACATGAAATAGTCTTTCAACATCAGGATGATGAATAAATTCGTTGGAAGTAAAATATTCTCATCGTTTTCTGCTGGGCCGGGACATACCCCGGGAATAAGACCATCCGTATGACTGTCTGAAAATGCTAGACGAAATGCGCGTCGATGAATTTCAGATGCCCCAAATGCCTGCAGCGATGTCTTGTTTTCTACAATTAAATCATTGACCCAGAAGGCTCGTTCCCGCCAAGGACAATCGGTAAATATATCGGTCGTGCATGATTCAAGTGTCAAACAACAGGCGTCCCAAATCTGATTAAGAAGCAGATCATTGCAATGGAAAGAACTACGTTCAACAAAGGGGTATCTGTTGTCTATGGCTTTTATCTGATGAATTTTAATCGGTGCATTAAAATTACGCACGACGATCTGTACCATTTTGAAGCCGCGGTCAAAAATTGAATTGCCAATTTTCTGCTGGCCCTCCCGCAAGATATATCGATCTGTAAAATGATAACTTTCTTGGGCGTGCTGGACTGCGAGACGATCGCCTTTCAGTGTTTCATTATAACAAATATCAACAACCGTTCCTTCGGGTGCTGTGAGGTCCATTTCAAAGCGCCCCGTAATTTCGGTGTCAAAATCAACAACAAAGGTTGCGCCAAAAGGATCGGGGCCTGGCTTGATTTGAGTGCAAGCGGCTTGGCCCGTTAATAATGTTGCGAGTCCTGTTATTTGGTTTTCATTCAGAACAGAATAGGATTCTTTGTTCATGATCGCGGAGATATTCGATGCTTCCAAGTCTGTGTTCGCTGGAACGCTGGCAGTGATTGGAATATCTGTTGGATAAAAAGTCCTTTCTGCAAGGGCAGGCAGGTCTCTTGGTAATAATTTTTTCGTATAAATTTTGTTTGTATTTGGAATTTCCCATGCGGATTTCCAGGTTGTTGAATCTTTACCGATGGTCCATTTTATCGGTTCCAATCGTAAGTCATGCCATTCACTGGCTCCGACCTGAAATGTAAAGGGGTCAACATCACTTCGCCAGTCTTTTGCTGTTTGGATTTCCCAAGTGGAATTTGATACAGCGGTGCTGTCAAGTGCTATAATTACGCCGGGTTGAGCAGGAGCGGCGATAAAAGTATCATAATTCATACATTGAACGAGGGCTGCAATTACATTATTTCCGGGTTTTAATAAAGATGCAACTTCATAGGAATCATAATAATTATGTGTGTGAGTTCCGCGTGCTGGTCCACGACCGACTTCAATACCATTTATATATAACAGGTAATAAGATTCTGCACAAATGTGTAAGGCAGATTTTTCTGGAATTTTGGATAATTCGAATTTTGTCCGTGTCCTAAAGTAAAAATTTTGGCTTTTGCTGCTGTTTTTTGGGGCAATCCATTTTGCCGTTTTGCAGGGATTTTGTGCTTCCGAATGAATAAGATATTTTGACATAGTATAAAGCCTTTCGATTTTTATTGTCGTTATCAAAAAAAAGTTGTTTTTGTTGTTTCGCGGGGTGGAAAATAGGCAGAGGATTTTAAATCAAGGAAAGAAAGCGAATACGATAGAACAGCAGATGTAATGATCCAGGAAGTTTTTTTTGCCTTTTGTTATAAAAATAAAGAATAAGATCGATTTTTTATGGGGTATTGCCCCCCCCTTTTTAATCAAGGAACGAGTTTTAATTTAATCCTGAAATTGTTTCCGTAAAAATGCTTTGACAAAAAATGGGATCGCAAAATATCTTAATTGGGCTATGAGCCTAAGGTTGAAAGAGAAGGGGTAAAGTGGAGAAGACACCATTTGGAGAAATGAAATACATAGAAAACAGCACCCTCCATTACGACGGCATGTTTGAAATTCTCGGAGGCGCATGGCTATGCGTCTCTCCGTGCTCTAAAGCCCGCGGAATGAACCAACCATGAGAAAGAAAATCGACATCACCCGCATTTAGCGTTTGCTAAATATAGATCCCTCCAACTTTATACCCGCTTATCTTAATAAATGAAACGGAGCAAATACAAAAGATTTTTTTTAGATGCTCCTGTTGTGGCTATGAAAGATTGTTTCCAATATAATGACTTTATTAATATTAATCAAGTCCGGAATAATTATTTTTTTTTATTTATGATAACGGGATCTTTAAGTTGTAAAAAGAAGGTAGATTTTTTGTTGTTGATTTACAGCTAATGCCAGTGCTAAAATTATAAAATATGCAGATGGTTGCGCATGTAAAAACTTCAAACAATAAGGGATAGATGATTCATTGAAAAAGTTTTTCTAATATTTCAGGTGACAGAAAATTGCCGCTATTCGGTACTTTTATTGAAAAAGACTGATCATTTCTTCTTTTGTAATATTATGCAAGTAGTCTTTTATATTTATAGCGGCGATGTTTTTTGACAGTTCTTCGGGATTTGGTGCGCTTCCAATGAATTTTTCGGTGAGTTCTACAATTGGTTTTTCTCCAAAAAAGTCACCAGAAAACTTAATTTTAGAAATTTGGTTCTTTTTTACAGAGTATTGAACACGTATGCTTCCACCCGCAAAACGTTTTTTCTTACTGTATTCGTACGAAATTTGCGTACCATAGTTCCAATTCCAGGTCCGGTACTGTTTTTCTGCTAATAATTCCGCCTTTTGTATTGCTTCTTGGGGAATTTTATCGATTTGCGTTGATTTGAAATAGGGCTGTATTATTGCGCTGAATTTATCGATAAATTGTGCAGTTGTATAATGGGGTAAATAGGATTTCAGATTTACCACGCGAGATTGGGTGGATTTGATGCCTTTTGCGTGTATTTTGTCTGGATCTGGACAAAGGGCCTGACTTAAAACAGACAAGTTGGTGTCGAATAATAGAGTGCCATGAAACAAGGTGTTGTGTTTTAATACGCTTCGTGCCGCACCGGAAAATTTCTTTCCATCGGCAATTAAGTCATTTCGGCCGGAAAATTCTGCTGGGACTCCGAGTTCACGGAGAGCTTGTAGGATGGGCTCTGCGTGAATTTGAAAGGCATCTGGACGCAGCAGGCGCTGTGTTGTGCCGATGGTATAGTTAATATTTCCCATGTCGTGATAAACAGCACCCCCGCCTGTCATGCGTCGAACGACTTTTATATGATGCTCTTTTATAAAATCGGCATTCAATTCTGCTGCTGTTATTTGGTTGCGGCCAATAATGACGGCGTTATCATTTTGCCAAAGCATAAAAAAATCATCAAGGCCTTCGCAGAGTGTTTGTTCCAAGGCGAGATTAAATGCGGGATCAGTATTTAAATTGATGTAAAAATGCATGATATTATATGAAAATTATAGAATTTTTTTGGTGCATCAGGAAATTTAATGGGTGGAAAATCCTGCCAAAGATGCTACGCGCGAACTGTTGGCATCATGTCAAGTTTACCACAATGAAACAAGATTGCAGTGCGGAAAGATTCTTTGT
>JBAYAV010000114.1:0-8358 GCA_041669565.1 Lentisphaeria bacterium | reverse complement strand
ATTACCGTCATCAGTTCCACAAGAGTGAAAGAATGACAAGAGCAGCCATATATAGATTTTTTATTTTTATTCAATAGAATCACCTTTTAAATATTTTTTTCAAGGAACGTGAATCTCTAAGTATAAGATAATAGGTAAACCGGTAAAATGCAATAAAAAAAACAAAAAATAATGGGGAATTTTCATATCCTTTAAAATAAAACAGTCCTGCAAAGATCCGATGGCATCCACCCAGACGCCAACCGCATTTGCAGGACCTTCCCCGAGACACTAAAAAAAGCGATCCCGTTTTTTCTTCTTTGGTTAGTATCCCAGTGGAATTTCGACCTGCTCAATTTTTTTCGGGGCGGTCACGCGTCCGTCCACGCAGACGATTTGGCTATAATACACAATTTTATTTGCGGCCACTTCTTCTTCGCTGAGTTCTTTATTCAAATTATCCACAACCTCCTGCGCCTTCATATTTTCGATTTCTTCAGCAGACATATTCGAAGTATCGATTTTTTTTGTTTCTTTTTCATCTTTGAAAACAGGGAGCGGGATCGTAATTTCTTTCAGCCCGACGCCATAGACAATTTTTGGATAGTGGCCTTCCAGTTTTTCAGCCAAGAATTGCGCGCCCTCGGATGCGGGTGTAATTTCCCATTGTTTTTCAGCGGCATTACAGATAACAATCAGAGCATGAAACGGGTCCATGGATAACAGATTACGCGGATCTTTTTCAATAATTCCCACAATATTTTTTTCGGTCAGGTCTGTCATTTTTATTTTCGCGGGTGCAGCCAGAATACGCAAAGAGACGCAATCATCCGGCTGGGTCTTCACATTCAGAGACAGCCCGCCATCGGCATTAAAAATGGGTGCGACCTCATATGCGGGAGCTTTTTCCAGCACCTCATCTTCCTGCCAGCCCGAAGCCTCCAGCAGATTAAACATGAACATTCCCGACGTAACCTTCGTGCTATTTTCATTCTGCTTCCACAAAAAATTCCGAAAGAAGTAATGACTCAGAACATACTCACGAGCTTCCACAATAACGCGTTGAATTTTGGCAACTTGTTTTGGGTCATTCATTTGAGTTTTCAGCAAAGCCAGCAATTCCACAGCGGCGGTCGTTGTCGACAGATGGCTTTCCGAAGTATCGGCCAGTTTTTTCACATCGTCCGGCAAAAGAGTGTAGAGATTCCATCCGGCGCATGTTTTGTCTTTTGTTTTCAGTTGCAACTTCAGCAGTGTTGCGAGGAGTAGTTCACGATGTGGAATACTTGCATTCAGAACGGACATCCATGGCGTATTACGTTGGGGGCTATTTTGTCGTTTATACGAGACCGGTGCGAAATTATTTTTTACAATAACATTTGTAATTAGGAGATCCCTTCCCCAGAGCCCCGTTTCCGGGTTCTGCAGGGATTCCAGATGCTGCAGCAGTATCTGGTACCATTCTTTATCCAGTTTTGGGATTAGTTCCAGGATTTCGCCCGTCTGAGCCAAGTAATTCAAGAAAGGGATCCCGTGTAGCAAATGGAAAGGGTCTTTTTCTCTTTTGCTGAAATATTCATTCAAGCCTTGGGTTGTCAGCAGATTGGGTATTGTATGATTTCCTTTTAAGAAATTCAGATTTGCGGTTCCGGCCAGTCCATAGATCACATGCATTGGCAATTCATCATAATCCGAATTTGGGGCTTTACTTCCAGTTTGCGGGTCGATCCACTCCTTTTGTTCATAGGTATTATCTTGAGTCACCATTTCCCAAGACAGCGTTGAAAAATAGACTGTCCCATTCGCCGGATTTTCGAGACCGAGAAAGAGACCGCTTCCGGCGGGTATGGTAGAAGTTCCAGGCGTTCCAGCCGGATGTCCCAGAGTCGTTGCCAGCAGGGAATCCAGCATCGTATCATCCGAGGATTTTTCTTCTTCTTTCTCGGATTTCGAAAAATCGATGATATCCGGCAGGACAAATTCGATATGATAGCAGAACCACGGAAATGTACCGCGCGTCTTAAATCTTCCATATTCGGTATCGACAAGATTACCGAGACCATCGCGCACATAAAAGCAAACGCGCGGAGCTCCCGAAAGAAGCTCGGTGTCTTGCCCACAATTTTCGCCCTTCATCCAAATATAGAACCGAATTTTTTGACCGCGAAAGCGTTCCAAGTCCTCAATAGTAAGAATGGGCTTTCCGAGATTTTTAGTCTCCCGCCCCTGCAGCTTAACCGCAGATAAATTCGATTCTTTCACCGAGTTACTGATTTTATTCGGCACCAGCCACTGCGTGGTATTATGATCAAAATAGATTAGGTCTTCCAAGGCAATGGGTTTTGCATCCGCATCCAAGATGCCATGCATATAGTAGCGCCATAAAACGATGTTATTTCTCCGCAGGCTCCGATTCATGAATTGAGTTCCATGATTTTGAACTCCGAATTTATCGGATTTCCATCCCGCGCCGCTTGAAGAACGCAAAAAAATCTCATTTGCTTCTACCGATAAGATGCAAAGACAAGACAAAAACAAATAATTCACAAACGAAAAAATAGTTTTATTCATAAACAGCACCAGTTTAGTTATATAAAAATAGAAAAAAGAATTTAAGACATATTTTAAGTTTAATCATTTTATTGAAAAAATCAACCTATTAGAGCCTAAAAAAAGGAAATATCCACATTTTTAATGAAACGGCTTCGCCTTCGCCTTCGCCTCGGCGAATGATGAGGGATGAGTTATGAGGGATGAGTTATGAGTTATGAGGGATGAGTTATGAGTTATGAGGGATGAGGGATGAGGGATGAGGGATGAGGGATGAGTTGAATTAATTTTTAAGTCATCACTGTTTTTCTCTGTTGTTTTTCTTTTCCGGTTCATTTTAAAAAATGAATATTGTATCGCGAAAAAAAAGATTCTCTTATTATTCTGCCTACCGAAACAATCAAAACAAAAGAAAACGGGTAATATTGGGACGTTTTTCACTTATAACGAAAGAACGGGCGGAAAATATTCCGCCCCTACAATAGTGATATTGGGACGTTTTTCACTCATAACGAAAGAACGGGCGGAAAATATTCCGCCCCTACAATAGTGATATTGGGACGTTTTTCACTCATGACGAAAGAACGGGCGGAAAATATTCCGCCCCTACAATATTCATCATTCATCACTCGCCTGCGGCGCAGGCGCAGGCGCAGGCGTTATTATTCCAGCGAGAAGAATGAATTTTCATCGATTAGCGTTCGTGGTTTTGGCAGCGATGTTTTTTTGTGTTCTGCGGACTGCGGTTCTTTTTTCACCTCTGCGACCTGCGGTTCTTTTTTCACCTCCGCGGACTGCTCTTTTGGTGCAGCATCCGCGGTTTTTGGTGCCGGTTTTTTCTTTTTTTCCAGCGTTTCCGGTTTTCGTTTCAGGAGTTTTTTTGCCATTCGTTCCTGAATCGGCACAAAAGTTGTTTCGGGTTTTTCTTCCATACCCGCCGGGTTTTTCTCATTGGTATTTGCGTCCTCTTCTTCCGACGGTGTTCCGGCGCTTTTTCCCCGATTTGTAACCGCGACTGAGAGAACTGGATAATGCGTCACCTTAAACCCGCGCGCTTCGCGTGACCGCATTTGATAAGAGTCGAATTCAATTGGAATTGAATTATAAGACCGCCGGTTATTTTTCTCCAGCTCCAGTTCAACATGCACTCCCGCATTCGTATAGAGATATTCAATCAGACAATTTTCCGGAATAATCTGATATTCTTTTCCAACAATATACGCCCCGATCTGGAAGCGCTTCACATACCACGTTCCCTCCTTCTTTTCGCGATAGAGAATCGAATAGATCTGGTCCTTATCGGCAAGAAAAAGATATTTCGTAGGGCCCACATATTCCTTTTCCGGCACATTAATCACCTTACAGATACCGTCATTTTTTAACAACATCAGTCGATCAAATTCCGTACACACAAGCGGCGTATCGCTCTTATTACTAGCCGTGACCTTTGTTCCCACAAAATAATTGATTTTATCATGATAGACCTTTTGATCCTTGCGGGCGACATCACGGACATTCACTGTTTCAAAACTAGCAATTTGAGTACGGCGCGGATACATCGGGCCATATTTTTCCAGCAGCCCCTGAATATAAGCAATCGTATACTCCACCAGGTGGGCGAGATTCCACGCTGTTTTTTCCATTTCTTTCAGGAGTGCGTCTAATTCTTCTTGGTTCTTATTTAAATCGAACAGCGAAATCCGGCGGATATGGATGGTCAATAATTTTTCGATATCCGAATCCAAAATATCGCGATGCAGCTGATCCCGAAATTTTTCTAAGCCGGTGCGCACCTCGAACAGGATTTTTTCCATCGTTTCGCATTTTTCGATGCGTTTATAAATTCGTTTTTCAATAAAAATTCGTGCCAGTGACTTTTCGTGAAAGCGGTCCTCTTCACGCGCGGCCTCTATTTCCAGCTCGCGTTTCAACAGCACCTGCAGATGCGCCGTATTGCGATACAGCACCTCGGACACCGTCATTTCAACGGGGTTATTTTCACAAATCACCAGCAGTGTTGAGCTTACATTTACTTCGCAGTCCGTATAGGCGTAAAGTTCACGAATAGCCTCATCGGCATAGACTCCCCGGGAGAGACTGATTTCAATCGCGACCGTTTCCGACGTATAGTCCATAATGGAAGAAATTCGAAGTTTTCCTCTCAGCGCGGCTTTTTCGATTGATTTTATAAGAGATTCGGTGGTTGTAGTCGCTGGAATTTCGCGAATCACCACCTTTTTATCGCCATCGGGTTCGATCACTGCGCGCAGTTTTATACTGCCGCGGCCGTCATCATACTTACTGACATCCATCAGTCCGCCCTGGAGGAAATCCGGCATAATTTCGAAGGGCTTATTTTTCAGAATGGCAATTTGAGCCAGCAGCAGCTCTCGAAAATTATGCGGAAAGATATGCGTACTCATTCCCACGGCGATACCGCTGGCTCCCAGCATCAGCGTTGCCGGAATCTTCGCCGGCAGACAAACCGGCTCTTCGTTACGGCCGTCATAAGAATCCACAAATTCCGTAATATCCTTATTAAACAGCGTCTCTTTGGCAAGCGCGGTCAAGCGACATTCGATATAACGGGATGCCGCAGCCGGATCGCCCGTCAGGATATTTCCAAAATTTCCCTGTTTTTCAATAAAATATTCCTTGTTGGCAATTACCACCAGGGCGTCCCCAATAGAAGCATCACCATGCGGGTGATATTTCATGGTATCGCCGATAATTCCAGCGACCTTATTAAAACGCCCGTCATCCACCTTTTTCATAGCATAGAGGATACGACGCTGCACGGGTTTCAGTCCATCATCCACATCTGGAATAGCGCGGTCTTTAATCACATAAGACGCGTATTCCAAAAAGTGTTTTTCCACGAGTTGATGGAGGGTATTATCTTTCGACACATCCGTCAACGGTGCATCCGTCAGCGGCGTATCCACAACGGGGCTTGTGGAGTCCTCTTCGGGGATCGTTTTTTCATTTTCATCAGGTTGTTTTATCTTGTCTTCAGCCATAGTTATCTCATTTATCACAAGAGTTTTTTACAGAGATTCCGCACAAACTCAGATCAAATTTTCCATAATAAATTCTCGGCGTTCTGGCACATTAGCGCCCATATAGAAGCTAAGCATTTTATCCACTTCGCGGCCTTTCGAATCAATAAGCACGGGCTGCAGGCGGACATCCTCACCGATAAATTGTTTAAACTCATTCGCGGATATTTCGCCAAGGCCTTTGAATCGCGTCACCTCGTGATCTTTGCCGAGTTTTTCAATACACTCATCGCGTTCGTGATCGGTATAGCAATAGTGCGTTACCTTCTTATTGCGCACGCGAAAAAGCGGCGTCTCCAATATATAAAGATGCTCGGTCACCACAAGCGACCGGAAAAACGTCAGAAAATACGTAATCAGGAGATTTCGAATATGGAAGCCGTCCATATCCGCATCGGTTGCGATGATAATTTTTGCATAGCGGAGGTCTTCCAAACTGCGTTCAATGCCGACGGCCTGCATAATGCCGTAGAGTTCTTCATTCTGATACACTTTTTCGCGGTCAATACCGAAACAATTCAGTGGCTTACCGCGCAGACTGAAAACCGCCTGCGTTTCCGGATCGCGCGCCGTAACAATAGACCCGGAAGCCGAATTGCCCTCCGTTAGAAAAAGCATCGTCTCGCCACACTTTTCACGCTCTTCAGGCTTCTTCTTGCTATCGGCTTCATTAAAATGAAATTTGCAGTCCCGAAGCTTCTCGATCTTCAGCGTGGAATGATTTGCTTTCGCTTTTGCGCCTTTTTTTGCCGCCCGGACTTGCCGGTTAATCTCCACATTTTTGTCGATCTTTTCAAAAATAGCCTCTTTTAGATCAACATTTTTATAAAGCTCTCCCGCAATCGCCTTCTTGACCTTATTCACGATATCCGAACGGATGTCCGTATTGCCAAGCTTATTCTTCGTCTGTGACTCAAAAATGGGGTCCTGCAATTTTATGGCAATCGCCCCGATAATACCATTGCGGACATCATCACTGTCATAATTTTTAGAAGAGACCTCCAGAATTCCCTTTAGGATACCCTCACGGAAGGCCGATTGATGCGTTCCGCCGTCATTTGTATACTGCGTATTAACAAAGGAATAGTAGCTCTCGTTGGTGCTATTCGTATGGCAAAAAGCAAACTCCATATTTGGAAGCGTGCAATGCACAATATCATACAGCGGATCGGCCTCAAGTTTATCTTCCAGCAAATCCAGCAGACCGCGGCGGGAATAAAATTTTTCGCCATTGCATTCAATAGACAGCCCGCTATTCAGCCAGGCATAATGCTGCAGTCGTTGATTCAGAAAGATTTTTTTAAAACAAAAATCAGGGAAGATTTGTTTCGATGGCATGAAGGTGATTTCAGTGCCATTTTCCTGGTCATCGGCCTCTTGTTTTTCCGAGACGAATTCGCCTTCTTCGAAAACAACCGTTTTGCACTGTCCGCCTCGCCAGGAACGGGCTCTAAAATATTCCGACAAAAAATTAACGGCCTTCAGTCCAACTCCATTTAAGCCAATGGAGCTGGAAAAAGGTCGTTTAACGCCATCATCACCGGTAATAAATTTACCGCCGGTATTGATTTCAGAAACACAATTGCGAACTTTATTCAAAGGGATTCCACGACCATAATCACGCACCGCCACCATACCGTCTTCAGAAACCGATATCATGATTTTACGACCTGCTCTCATAACAAATTCATCCACGCTGTTATCGATTACTTCCTTTAACAGAATATAGATGCCGTCATTATGATTATCGCCATTGCCTAATCGGCCGATATACATCCCCGGGCGGGTACGGATATGCTGTAATGGTGATAAAGACTGAATAGACTCAGAATCATAATCTTCTAATGGCGCATTCCCTTTTTCTAAAATTTCTAAATCCTTTTCAGAATTCGCCACAATTTATGCGTCTCCCTTTTTTTTAGGAATCAGTGTTTTTACTCTTTTTTTACGCTTTGACTTATATTTATTTCCTTCCCCGTCAAAGTCGAAAGTATCATTTTCACCAGAGCCGAAATCGTCCTCGAAATCGTCCTCGTAATCATCTTTTTCTTCGGCGACTACTTCATCATCATAATCGCTCATATCATTTTCTTCTTCATCTTCATAATCATCGAAAAGTTTGGATGCCCAAACAAATTGGCCGCACTCAGGGCAAATGCCGTCTTCTTTTTCTACTTCACTTAAAGACACTTTACATTCACAATGCGGACATTTAATGGTTTCATATCCCATAATTGTTATCCTCCATTAATTGTTATCCTTCATTTTTAAAAACTCGACCATTCATTCCAAAACAAACAAGTAAAAAAGATTATTTTGAAACAGCTTCCTGCCAAACGCTTTTGCAAGGAGTCCTAAACATAAAGCCTCAATCAAATTTTGCCA
This sequence comes from Lentisphaeria bacterium, assembly GCA_041669565.1. Lineage (GTDB taxonomy): Bacteria > Verrucomicrobiota > Lentisphaeria > Oligosphaerales > Oligosphaeraceae > JBAYAV01. Next base: position 385 of record JBAYAV010000114.1, on the reverse strand, counting down.
ATCATTTTCATCACTTTTTTTTACAAAAATGCTTTTTGGAAGAGTTCTCCACAGGAAACAACTCTATAATACTTTGCCTTTTTTGAAAATACAAGCTTTGTGGGCACTTTTTTTGAAAAAATCGCCGGCAAAGGGAAACAGGCCGATGCGATGGAATTTTTTACAACGGAAAGGAACGGAAGGAAGAAAACGGAAAGGGACGGAAAAGACAGAATGCAAGGACTGGAGTGCTGAATAGGCTGAGGACGGAAGCACAATTTTTTTTGTACTTCGGGCTACCGCCCGATGTACAAAAAGGGTGTCCATTTGATAACTTATAGTGCATTCATTATAATGGATACTATTCAGACCTTATAGAGGAAATAAGCTTTTTTTGTTTTTTGAT
>JBAYAV010000113.1:0-8369 GCA_041669565.1 Lentisphaeria bacterium | reverse complement strand
TTTATGAATTATTAAGGATGTTAAAAGTCAACAAATAAAATATAGTTTGTTTGTAAAAAAAAGGAAGAGAAGTAAATTAGTATAAAAAGAGGAGGATTCTAACATTTATGCAATATTTATATTCTGTTGAAAATGCCGGTCATTTTATTTCAAGGGGTTTTGGAAAGCATGAAAAACGCGTAATTAATTCAATAGAATTGATTTATGTTTTGTCTGGGACGCTTGATATGTTTGAAGATGAAAAAGAGTTCCATGTTTCGGCTGGAGAACGATTATATCTATTTCCAGGGCGGAAGCATGGCGGTTTAAGCAACTATAAGCGAAATCTTTCTTTTCTATGGGCTCATTTTTTCCCTATGGATTATGTGGCAGAAGAAAATCTCTCAAAAAGTGCGCAATACGCAAAAATATCTTTTAAAGAATCCTTCAGTGAGTATTTTCAAATGCTTCTCGCAGAACAGCATTTTGCGATTGGCGGGCAGGGAAAAAAGAAAAAAACAATGGATTTTTTAATGTCCATTTTAGTTAATGAGGCATCCATTTTGCCGGCTATTGATCCTTTAAAAAAGACAAAATATCTTGCAGAGGAGGCAAATCATTTTATTTCATTGCATTTTTCGGAAGGACTGTCAACGGCAGAAATAGCGCGGTATCTTCATTGCCATCCGAATTATCTAAGCCGTATTTATCGGGAAAATTATAAAAAAACAATTAGCGATGCGATTCGAATCGCAAAAATTTCGAAAGCATGTATTCTGCTTAAGGGAACTAAAAAATCTATCAAAGAAATATCATTTGAGGCGGGGTATTGCGATGTGTCCTATTTTAGAAAACAATTTTTTCGGGAAAACAGCATGACGCCCCATGCTTATCGGGTGCTGCATACATCCGGACATAGAAATACCGAATAAGAACGATGGTGAATAACACATGGGCAAAAGGCTGATCTTCCATGCATTTTTTGTATCCGTTTCCAATATGGAAACATTTTAGCCTTCGCTCTGTATTTGTGTTTTCAAAGGATACATGTCTTAGCAGCGATTTCGCAAAAAACGACACGCAGTCTTTGTGTTAAAATTGCAATTTAAGCAAGCCGGAACGAGGAATATACACCGTATTAAACCCTTTGTTAATAATGATTTGTTGGGTTAAATTTCCGGTTACATCAAATAGCTTTCCGGAAGTATTGCAACCATCTAATTTCAAAAAAAGTTCTTCTGTTCCGCTGGCATTAATAATGTAGCATTTTTGTCCTGGTTTACTCTGAATCTTCACCAGCTGGTCTGAGCTGTATACCGCAATTACTTTTTCCAAATCGTTTTCAGCGATGACCAGCGGATAATTAAGCTCCGGATGGAATGGCATTAGAGTCCCATTCATCAAAACATCTCGGTGTACACGCCAAAAGGTCAGCCAAAAATGAAGCATCCGCTGATGTGGTTTTGAAATAGCGGAAAGCCGTACCGAAATCTGGGGTACACTAAAAATAATATTTAATAATTGGAGTGCGGCATTTTCGGTATGATCGGCGTAATTCCATTCTATCATATCGGAGTGAACTGCGGTGTTCCCAGAAGTTAAACGAAGATCAATGGTATTTAACCGATTCCTTAAAATATCGCCGGGGCAGTCACTGGAACGGAACATATTGCCATATTTGCGGATCGCTGGTCCGATATAGCTTTGGCGAAATTCGATCATAATGTCCGGCTTTATTTTTTTTAACTGCGTCATGACATCTGAAAGTAATTGATCGACTGCTTCGGGCAGTGATTTTATATCACGTCCGGCATAGTTTTCGTTGATCGCAGGATCGTCCTTTTTAAAACAAAAGCGGTCAATGAAGTCCAGCTTAAAACCATCCAAGTCCCATTCTTTCAGTGCTTTTACATAAATGCCAATTAAAAATTGACGAATTTCTGGAAAACGAGGATCGAGCACGTAGGCATTCGCTTCGTCAATTTTATATAAATATTTGCCTGCAAAACGCTTCACATTCTTGCTTTTTTCTCCAATAAAGGGGACTGAATACCACATCATATATTTCATGCCAAGCTGATGTACAGCCGCAATATGAGCCCGCATATCCGGGAAACGGTGGGTGGAAATTTCCCAATCTCCACAAAAAGAATACCCGCGATTATTGTTGTCTGTTTGCCAGCCATCGTCGACGATGATACTTTTGATGCCATATTTTTGCGCTAAGCTGCATTCAAATTCAAGCTGATGAGCATGAACATCCTGATGATAACTGTACCACGAAGAATAAAGAGGCTCCAATGCAGCTTTTGGCACTTCGGATGGCGTATATTTTGGAAAGGTTGTAAACCATGCAAAAACATCACGAATTGCTTCGGCATAAAAAACATCCCTGATATCAAGAACTAGGGTAAATTCATAGGATGAAAAAGACGAATCCAGAACTGTAAATAATCCCACGGAACAGGTTATTTCGTTTGTCTCTTCGCAAACTCCGGCCTTTATTTTTACGGTTCGAATTGCTTCCGATACTGCAAAAAGAAGCCGATTTCTGCCACAAATATTACCCAGCTGCAAGACCGGCGCGGAATGCGCTAAATTGGAGTCCATAGAGCTTCCCCAGGATGGAGTAATGGAGCGATTAAAACCGCAGGCCGGATGCCAGCGTGTCTGCATGTCTAATTGCGGAACTTGCCATTCTAGCCAAATCTCCGGAAGAGGCGCAGACTGTTCCGAATTTAGCTTGAAATGAATATATTCTATGCCAGACTTTGGGCACTCACTTGCCGTTAAAATATTCCATTTGCCTAGGTCGCCCCGTATATTAATAATGCCAATTGTGCTTTTGATTTTCATTTTTTTATCAATCAGACTTATGTTCCAAATCCATTTTTTTATATCCGCTGAAAATAATTTAATTTTTGCTTCCTGTTGTAAAAGTGCTTTTTGCCTTTATGCTGGAATCTTTATTATAACAGGTGATTCTTGCGGTGGCGGTCTATTTGCTTAAAGGGATCCATGGCAAAGAAGAAAAACAGTAAAACAGAGTTTTCAAAACAAGCGTCAATTATATTGTCCGTAGCAGCGAAAAAGATATGCTAATTCCAACTTTCGATCATCTTATCCGCAATTTTTTCATATGTCTGCAGGGTAGGATGAACACCATCTTGCGTTAAAAGAAGGCCAGAATGACAAGAGGTGCAAGCCCATTCTTCCGCACTCATAACATCAAGGGGAATAAGCCAGGTATTCATGGTTGCGGCCGCTTTCCTTGCAGCAAGACAATACTCGTTTAAAATATTGCCTTGGTCAACGTAAGCAGGACCCTCAAAACGAAAAAAAGGCGTCGCAATTGAAATATTCTGAATCGAGGCTAGGCGTGCTAAATGTACCATCCAGCAAAGGTTTGTATAATATCCTTCTGCGGATACCATAGGCTCATCACTCCAGCGTCCACGACCGATTGCAGCGTCATTCGTTCCAAGAAAAATGGAAATAGCCTGCGGTTTTAAATCGAGAACATCCGTTTTGTAGCGCATTAGAGCTGCTGGCGTTTTGTCGCCATTTAGCCCCGCATTGATAATATGAATTTCCGGAAGCTTTTTCTTTAAAAAAGAGACATAGCCATTCGGCGCAGCCGTAAGACTGTCTCCAAAACAAATTAAAGTGTCGCCGGATTTTAAAAAAGAAGGCTTATTGTTCATCATTATTATTTTTCTTATTAATTTTTCTTATTGAACTTGGAGCTGTGTCATAACTGCTTTTTGAATGGCCTCCATAGAAGCCATTCGGCCTTCCCCCGGCTCCTTGTCATCGCAGGCGACATGCCCTTTGATGGGGCCGACAAATTGAACTTGCCGTTCTTGCAAGATTCGACAATTTTCGCGTGTGGCGGGATGTTTCCACATCCGCGGATTCATTGCGGGAACAACAATGGTGTTCCCGGTGTGGGACAGGTAATAGGTTGAAAGTGCATCATCCGCGATGCCGTGAGCCATTTTAGCAATAAAATTAGCTGTAGCTGGCATAATAACAAGCAGGCTTGCGCATTCGGCGAGCGCGATGTGTTCGGGCTTCCAGTCGGGAACATCCCATAAATTCTGGATAACCGGTCGCTGGGACAATGTCCGGAAGGTCTGAGCGCCGATAAAGTGCCCCGCATTTTCAGTCATAATAACTTGGATTTGGATGCCGGCCTGCACTAGTTTGCTGGTTAAATCGGCTGCTTTGTAAGCCGCGATGGATCCGGTGACTCCTAAGACGCATATATTTTTTGATTTATTCATGTTTTGACTGATTTCCATTCGCGTTTATGGAGGATTTTTTTTGAATTTCTTTTTTCAGTTCTTCGAGTGCAATTTCAAGCTTTTTGAGGGTCTCATTTGTCCGGGTGAGTTTGTTGATATTTGCATGTTGTCTAGCATAGACTTTTCGGTCAATTGCGGGCATGCCGAAAACAATGGACCCGGGTTGGAGGTCTTTGGTAACTCCGGATTGAGCCATGATAATGGAGCCGTCGCCGACTTTGAGATGTCCGCTAACGCCGGATTGTCCTGCAATGGTTACGAAGCGGCCTAAATGAGCGCTGCCGGCAATGCCGACTTGTGCGACGATCATGCCGTTTTCACCGATTTCGACATTGTGGCCAATTTGAACAAGGTTGTCTATTTTTGTTCCGCGACGAATCCAGGTTCGGCCGAAACGGGAGCGGTCTACGCAGGAATTTGCGCCAATTTCGACGTCATCTTCAAGTTGGACTATGCCAACTTGGGGGATTTTCTCATGGCCGGCCGCGCTGGATTTGTAGCCGAAGCCATCCGCACCAATCACTACGCCAGGATGAAGAATAATGCGATTGCCTAAAATACAGCGTTCGCGAATAACAACATTCGGATAAAGAAGACAATTTTGGCCAATTTTGGTTTGATGACCGATATAGCAATGCGGAAGAAGGATGGTATGATCGCCAATTTCAGCTTTTGCTTCAATGACAACACCCGCGCCGATATGGACTTCTTTGCCGATTTTGGCATCCTCGGCGATGATTGCGGAGGGGTGGACTCCAGCGGGGTAAGAAATCGGTGTGGGGGTAAAAAGAGGGACGAGTGTTGAAAATGCTTCGGATGGTTTTTCGCAGAGGATCCATGCGCGGCCTTTTGGTGGGGCAACATCGTAATCCATGGGAACCAAGACGATACCGGCTTTGGAGGGGAGAACTTGGCTGTAATATTTTTTATTGTCTAAAAAAGCGATATCGGTAGTATGTGCTTCCTGTAATGATGCAACGCCGGTAAGGGTACCGTGGTAATGTCCCACAACCGTTGCTTGTAATGCATTAGCGATTTCTTGTTCGGTTTTTTCTAGTAGCATTTATTATTCCCTTGTAATATGATAGTAATGAGTTATTTGTAAGGTAATTATAAACTAATTTAGTTTATAAAATTTTCAAGTGTGAGGTGGTTTCTTTTCTGGATTAGAGGAGCATTTTTGCGCCGTGAACATTGCGGAGTGCGTGATGGAGCGCTTTGTAGGTCGTAACATCATTGATTTTAGCGCTGAATTGCCAGGTTTGGTATTTTCCGTTGGAAGAAAGATTCCCTTTTTTGAGTTCCTGTAATTCGATGCAAAAGGAGGCGAAAATTTGTCTGATTTCATTTTCCGGGCTGGTTTCGCTGGTGAGAACGATGAGTCTGCTATGCCATTTCAGTGGAAATTTCAGAATAGAATTTTGAATTTTTTTTGTATTCATTTTACTGTTTGAAATAATGATAAATCGTCAAAATCTGTTTTTTATGAAAGAAACATGATTTCGAGCGCATATAATGAAGAAAATGTTTTACAAAGTGGTCTTTGTGTTGTATTTTATAATAATTTACTATCATATTGTAACCATGCCATTTTTTAAACTATATTAATGTCTATAGTCTATTAAAATAGTCGGAAAGAATATTCAGGAATATTTATGAAACAGTTGTACCATGTTATAGTTGCGCCCGGTCTTTGTTATGAGTGTTTGGGCGATGAAGATCTAAATTTAAAAAAAGGCGATAAGATTGTTGTAAAATGTGAGCGTTTTATAGATTTTGCACGCGTCAATCGGAAGTGTGATTTTCCGCCTGTTGAAAATGCGGATGATTTGGTCTCAAAATACCATTATGTGAATAAGGGCCGTCATATTGAGGGACAGAAGATTGCTGAAATTCAGCGTGTGGCGAATGCAGAAGATGAGAAGAAATGCCAAGAAAATGAAGTGAAAGCGGATTCTGCGCATCGGTCTACCTTGGATAGAGTCCGGGCTCATAAGTTGGAAATGAAGCTGATTCATACGCATTATTCGCTGGATCGGAAGATGATCGTTTTCCAATTTTCAGCCAATGGCCGAATTGATTTTCGTGAGTTATTGCGTGATTTGTCTGGGCTTTTGCGCGTTCGCGTAGAGTTGCGCCAGGTCGGCGTTCGTGATGAAGCGGCGATCTTGGGCGGAATCGGTATTTGCGGGCGCCCCTTTTGCTGTGCGGGATTTCTTCCGTCATTTAACAGTATTAATGTTAAGATGGCAAAAATGCAGGGGTTGTCTTTAACGCCCCAAAATATTTCCGGTTGTTGCGGACGCTTAAAGTGCTGCTTGCAGTATGAAGCGGAAAACTATCGTTCCATGGCAAAAGAACAAAAAAAGACCGCACCGATTGATAAAAAGGATTCGCTTGATGGGGAAAATACGAATGAAAAAACAGCCCCCTCTGATTCTGTCGCCAACAAACGGCCGTCGCGGCAGGAACGAAATCGTTCGAATCGCGTGAATAATGATAAAGGGCCGGCAAAGAATCGTAACGATAAATAAGAATATAAATAAATTGCCGGCGTTGTTTTTAGCGGCTCCCAAAGTGTGCGTTTTAAGTATAAGAAGATAGAATTTTTTTTATGAAAGAGAATGTAAAAAAATGCGGTGATGAATGGAAATCATTATTATTTCGTATTTATATTTGTGTTGTAATTTTTATTATTGCGTTTAAGTTTTGTTCCTATATTTCAGTTGAGCAGGGAAATTTTCCGTTAAGCAGTATGGAGTGGCTGATATCGAATTGCTGGCCGGAGTTTCTGGTGCCGATGCTGGGAGGTCTGTCTCTTCTTTTCGCAGTATGTCTTTACCCTTTACCGTTAAAAAATCGTGGGGTGCTGCTGCCTGGTGCGGCACTTCTGGTTGTTTTATCTGGATTACCCGGGCTTATTCATACAACAGAGTGGCATTATACGCTGTGTTGGTTTGCGCATTTTTCCGGAAACTTTTGCTTTGTGACGGCGATATGGTATGTCGCGAGTCAGGATAAGAAGTTATTTCCGGCAATATTGAATACGTTGGCGGTTTCTTGTATTATTAGTTGTCTGCAAGGATGGCGTCAGCATTTTGGTGGGTTGCGTGAAAATCTTCAAATGATGATTGATAATGCGAAAGAAACGGGTCGGCCATTAAGTCAAAAAATGATTGAGACCTTACGGCTGACGCGCGTTTACGGTTCTTTTGTGGATCCGAATATTTATGCGGCGCATATTTTGCTGCTTGGCCCCATTATGATTAAAAAGATGACGGATTGGTCTCGCCGATTTACGCCGAAACGAGTCTCTTTTTTCTTGTTTTTAGGCGTCGGGCTTGTTTTGTATTTCGGGGCGATTTTTTGGAGTGGAAGCCGTGGCGGACTCTTAGGAATGACGGTTGGTATTGTTGTTTTATTTTACTTGTTGAAAATTCGTTTGCGGTGGAGAATTTTAGGCTTTGTTTCGATGTTTGTGATTGGCGGTATTGCGTTGTGTGTGATTACGTATCATTCCAATCGAGATTTTTCTACTGCGTCGATTCGTGTAGAGTATTATACCGCGGCCGTGAAGATGTTTTTGCATCATCCTATTTCTGGTGTTGGTCTGGGAGAATTTTTTCCATGGCATATGCGGTTGAAGCCGATTGGTTTTGAGGAGGCGCGAGATGCGCATTCGTTGTTTTTTGCCGCGTTGTCTCAGACCGGAATATTAGGGGGCGTAGTGGCAATAATACGGATTCTAATTCCGTTTTTGCTGGCACTGGGGTTGTGGAAAAGATATCGCACGAAGGATTATGGGCTGTTTGCGGCTAGTTGCATTGCGTGGGGGTCTTGGAATTTTCATTCATTGGTGCAGTTTAATGATATGATACCTGCAACTTATTCTTTTGTATTTATTGTGGGGCTTGCGGGGGTTCATTTAACGAGAAAGTGTGAGGATCCGCGTGCGCCAGCGCCTTCCTATCCCTCGTTTTTGCGGTGGCTTTTGTTGGCGTTTGCCTTGCTGGTGATGTTCCCTGTTTTGAATTATTCGGGGGAACGGAAACTGCAGATTGGCGAGAATGCTTATAAAAAGGG
>JBAYAV010000112.1:0-8372 GCA_041669565.1 Lentisphaeria bacterium | reverse complement strand
TGCATCTGAATCTCCTTTTTTTGATTGGTTTGGTAACTTCATCAAAATAAGGATTCAGATGCACTTTGTCAAATATTTACTTCTATCACAAGATTTCGCACATTATCGTTTTTGTATTTATATGATGTATTTTTTGCATAACGTCCTTATTAAGGTTGTTTTTTTGTACTACATAATGCAGTACAAAAAAAACAAAACAAAAAATAAAATCAAAACACCTATAATATTTTAAAAAAGGTTTTTATTTTTGTTCTATAGAGAAGAGGGAAGAATTCGCGAAAATGGGAAAATTGTTGAAATGTTTTTTTAATAGGACTGTTTTATAAAACTTTTTTGCGGAATATTATCTGCCTGTGTAGTGTTTTTGTTATTGAAAAGGGGGTTTTATTGTTGAAGCGTTTGGATGGGACTTTGTCTAATATTGACGTCTGAACACGTCTGGAAAGAGAAAATAAAAACGCCCAAAATGTATTTGTATTTTGGGCGTTTTGGATGCATAAAAAGGGTGAGCTTTAACGCTGATGGGAAAAGGAAGAGCGTGAGCGATTTGAATTATCTCGTGAAGAGGGGCGACTATTGTTCTTGCCGCGTGCGGGTGCCGATGTGCTTGGGCGTTTCGAAGAGTGAAAGGCGTTTGTAGGCTTTGGTAAAACAAGCATCTCATCAGTTGCTTGTGTGATTGGCAGTGGCCGTTCGATAAATTCTTCGATATCGGGAATAATAAAGGCACAATCTTCGCTGGCAAAACTGATTGCACGGCCTTTATGGCCGGCACGGGCAGTACGTCCAACGCGGTGGACATAGTCATTTGCTTCGTAAGGCAGGTCATAGTTAAAGACATGCGTGACATTATCAACGTGGATACCGCGAGCCGCGACATCTGTTGCCACGATGATTTTAAGGGTGCCGTTGCGGAAGTCTTCGAGAATTCTCATTCTTTTTTTCTGATCGACATCTCCGGAGAGCATGCCATTTGGAATATCATACTGCTGTAATTTATCATGCAGGTATTCTACATCGCGTCGACGATTTCGGAAGATAATGACGCGTTCGCAGTCTTCGTTTTTTAGAGTCCATAGAAGGATTGGAAATTTTTCGTGGCTTGTGCAGGCATAGATAGTCTCGTTAATTCCTTCGGCTAGAATATGTTCTGGCTCCACTTCAAGAATTGTGGGGTTTGGTCGCATCCAGCGGGATGCGAGATTCATGATGTCGTGGGAAAGCGTTGCGCTGAAAAGCATGGTCTGTCGATTTTCCGGTTTAGGGGTCATGCTCATAATGCGTTTGACGTCTGGAATAAATCCCATGTCTAGCATGCGGTCCGCTTCATCGATGATCATAATTTTCATTGCTGATAAATCAAGAACATTTTGATGCAGGTAATCAATTAAGCGCCCGGGGGTTGCAACCACTAAATCGCATCCGGACTGCAGGAGTGTTCGCTGGCGGTTGTAATCCATGCCGCCATAGACTGCAACGGTGCGCAGGTTTGTGTATAGGCTCATGGACTCCGCATCTCGAGCAATTTGCATTGCCAATTCACGGGTGGGTGCAATAGCTAACGCGAACGGCTGATTTAGTTGGCGTTTTGGTTGTTCTTTTAAATAGGCTTGCAGAACTGCAATAATAAATACAGCCGTTTTGCCGGTGCCAGTTTGTGCTTTTCCGGCGAGGTCTTTGTTGTCCAGAATGGGTGGAATGGCTAAGGCCTGAATGGGGGAGCATTTTTTAAATTTAAGATCCTCAAGAAGAGCTTTAAGGACTTGGGGGGCTAAATCGTAATCTTGGAATAAGTGATCTTCCGCAGCTTCGCGTGAGAATTTTGGAATTTCCCAATCTGTCGGCATTTTCTTTTTTTTATAAACGGGCGGTGGAGAAGCAGCCGATGGCGTATATTCTGTTCTTACTGAACTTTTACTGTGGTTGTTGGGCTTCTTTTTGGGGGAGTGTGTGGAAGATGTAAATTCATCGGTGCGGGGGGAACTTTCTTTTGAAGAAGAAGTGCGCGAAGAATAATTTGATTTTTCAAATTTTGTTTTAGAAGTGGAACGATTCGGGGTTTTGTTGGATTGTTGGGAAGTTGGTTTAGATTTAAATAAGGTCGAAATATGGGTTAATAAACTAGAAAACAAAGTATAGCTCCTGAAAAATAATGATAAATATATAAAAAATAATAACTTATTAATATAAACCCGTTTTACAAAAAAACAATGATGAATCTGATATAATTTTTAGTTGGAAAATCAGAATTTCGAAAAATACATTTTCCCTTTTTCCCGCTTGCAGTCCTGAAACGAGGGTATCGATTTTCTTTGGCCGCGGTTTTTACTCCTTTATCATTCTATAAGCGTTGATGTCTTGGGAGTGATTGACGGCCTCTATTTTATCTATTATGTGCACGGGTTCTGGACTGGGGCGAAGTTTGGCAGTCCGGCCAGCCGGTATCGTATGAAAGTCTCCATCCGCCCATGTCGATTTCTGTCTAAAAACCAGAAACTTGCCGAAGGCATTACGGAAAAAGGCGGCGATTAAATAGTGCAGTAAAAAGCTGTAGTAACTCCAAACAAATAAAAAGTTTAAATGATGTATTTATGTTACTTCTATGGTGGTAATCTACCGACCTTTAAAATTATAACACGGGAACCGGACTTTGTTTTTTAATATTGATGCATAGTGATATAATGGATATGCTCCCCATGCATGACAATCGGAACGTGGATTTTCAAACTCTTCTGGTATGGTTTTTAAACCAGTATCCAGCAAAGCATAATATTTTTCCAATCGTTTTTCAAAAAGTTGATCGAATCCATGACGCAAACACGCTTCTTGATAATAAAAGGAAAAATAGATCCCACATTGATTCAGCATTCCCGATCTCAGTCCAGAAATCACCTCAGTACAGTCGGTAGCTAATAAGGCTAAAATTTGAGCATGCTCAGAATAATTTTGCTGTTCTTTGTCTTCGGCGAATAATCTGGAATCTGGATTATAATAAATTTGGCGAATAGATTTTTCTGATTTTAATGCCATATCAGAATATTCTTTTGAGCTTTCAAGGTTGTTGAAATGCTTTTCTAGCTTTGCTATGCTTTGCAAAGCCAGGACAAAAAACCAGTTTAACGAACAGCCGGAACCGTTTTCGCATTTAGGTGGCACACCGTTTTGCCATCCTTCCACCCAATCGATAAAATTCCACCCGGGAACCTGTTCCAACAGATTTTCTGCATTAAGATATCTACAAAAATATGCGATGATGCGCCTCCCCACAGGTAACAGTTCTCGTATTACTTGCGTATCGTCATTCCACTGAATAAAATCATGCAGCATCAGAATATAAAGCAAAGCAAAAGAGGGTATTTCCTGTTTGCCTTTCGTTGGCCATTGTGATGATATCATTCCATCCGGTCGTTGAGAACGCGCTAATGTACGTAAAGCTTTTTTTACAAGTCTTCGGTCATCGGTAATCATATAAGTACACAAAGCCTCAATCCGAGTGTCGCCTATATACATCAATTGTTCATAGTAAGGACAGTCCATATAGGTTTCGTACGAACAGGACTGAAGAGTACGGTATGACATTTTTAACAAACCCTCAACCCGCGGATCAGGATTTTTCAAATCTATTTTACACTGATAAGGATAACCGGTATTGAAAAAATTCATTTGCTCAACCTGGCAATCTCCATCAAAATCTATTTTTAAATAGCGCCCCGCTTTCCACCAATAATCAACCCATTGACATTTTTTCCCCTCTGCCAATTCAAATAGATTGCCTTCTCCAATAAAGTGTTTATCCACAAATTCGTTTCTGTTTCCCTTCATCCCCTTGAGATGGAGTGAATCATAATTTTCATCCTCATATAGCGTCTCTGCCCACCGGATACGTACTGTTCCTGAACCGAAAAACACAAATTCGGGCCATACGCAAACATAATCGTTAAAAATCACCAGGAGTTTATTGGGCTGTCGTATTATCTGATAATTTGTTTCTGGTTCATAGCGCATTAAAGGCAAGTCTGGTGGATGAAGTGTTCTCGGGTCAAGGTACTTTTCTGCCAGTTTCCATTCACCGCCACGACCTTTGAGGATATCCCAGTTATAACCTGAACTTATTTCGCAACTAGGAAAGGTTCCCCAGTCAGGGAAAGATGCTTTAAATTTACAATCTTTGAGAAGCTGATACTCCCAATGATCATTTAACAATGCGCTTTTTGCATACAATCCATGCTGAATCGACTGTTGTCCGTAAGCTGTTATTTTCTGTCCAAAACACAGTACACGAGCAACGAGACAATACTCGCCAGCAGGTAAATTTGTTTCGTAGTTTTGTAAATACCAATGATATATATCGCCGCGTTCTGGGCCGTCAATGATACGCTTGCCGTTTAAAAATAATTGACAACGTTCGTCTGCGCTAAAACTCAGCTTAAAACGACTACTCTTTTTTAAAATAAAATGATTGCGAAAAACGGCAACATAAGGCGCTTGAGTCTCGCTTCCAGTTCTAAACCAATAATTCGTCATCACAAAATCTCCAAGCAGTAAGACATAACATGTAAATATTTACCGCTCAATTTTCATATTAACTTTTCAATAGTTTTATTATATTTGGAATAAAGGACATCACCGTTATTTCAATTTGCCGTGAATAATCCTAGTTCAATTGCTTGTTCTCTTTGACTTAGCCTATACGAAAATTTTCATCATGGCCCACGCCTACTACAGATTTCTGCCAAAAATCAGAAAGCCTTACAGAAACATCTGTATTAGTGTAGAATGCGCATACAAGTGTTGTTGTCAGAAAGATTAATTTTACCAGGTACCCGTTGTTATTTTTATCTAAAGTTTAATTCCATCTTTTAAGGCTTTGGTTGAAGATGAAGAACCAGTGGAATATACCAGTTCATATGAGTTTTTCCCCTCGGCATGACCATCTATATAGACAACATTGGCTTTTCCAGTGCCATATACCGTGCCACTGACAGGAATAGGATTACCGCCATGCCTGAATGAGAGTCTCTGTAGGTAATCAAGGGTTGGTTCCGCAGTCCGTATATTATCACCAGCAAAGATTGCAACAGAAGGTTTCGAAATATCTGACAAATTATGATAGGGATACAGCGTTGTATTATACGGAGTACCTACTATATAAAGATTAAAGCAATAATGAGTACACTCAAAAAGGCCATCTGCACTTGCTCCAAATTTAACCGTTTCTCCAGGGCAAACAAAACTACCTTTGGTCTTCGTATTTCCATAATAATCCACGCCGTAATTACCATCACCAGTAGAAACACCATCTGGCTTAACGCCGGATAATAATGTAAAAATATATCTTCCGCTTTGGTCCAAGGGAACAACCCAATCATTATAATCCGATGAATACATTATCTGTGCCAAGCCTATACTTTTAAGATTATTAGTACAAGAAATCGTTTTCGCTTTGTCGCGGGCTTTGCCGAGTGCTGGCAGCAACATTGACGCCAGAATTGCGATAATAGCAATAACTACAAGGAGTTCAATAAGGGTAAAATTCATCATTTCAACTTTTTGTTGTTTTTTTGCATTCATTGTCATGCTTCCTTTTTTTTGTTGTTGACTAATTGAAATTGTTTAATAGCTAACTTTTCTGAACATTTATATTATATATCATAAATAATGAAAAATCTTTTATGTTTTTGCCAAATTTGGGTATATAATTGCCAAACAAATGATTTCAAAGACTTATATAAAATTTCATAGAAAAAATTTTACTTTCATTAAAGCATTATTTTGAGATTTATTAACAGGTAAAATTTTGTGAATGCGGGAGTTGTTTGAAAAGGGCGCACATTACTTAAGATTTAATTTTTTCCTATATTGAAATGGAGAAATTTGAAATGCATTTGTGAATTTTTTCGTAAAATGATTACTATCACAAAAGCCACATTGAAGAGCAATTTCACCAATTGATTTATTCGTCTCTTTTAATAATGAAATGCTTGACTGTAAACGGCGATTTAATAAATAACTATAAGGAGTAAAACCAGTATAATTTTTGAAGTATCTAAAAAAAGTTCGTTCAGACATATAACAACAACTTGCTAATTTACTTAATGAAAAATCATGATACAGGTTCTGATTGATAAATTGTAAAGCAGAGCCAATTGCCGAATTTGCATTAGCTTTGATTTTTTGTGGTGGCGTTCGCGAAAGTAAAAAAATAAAAATTTCCATTAAAAAAGCAATGGTCTTAAATTTTATCCCGTTTTCTTTGCTTTCTAATAAATTAGCAAGCTTTTTAAACATACCATAGAGAATTTGGACCTCTTCCGTAGGCAGACTTAAGACTGGGCTTACGCTAATTGAATCTGAAATAGAATGATTTCTCACAGGAAATAATCTAAAAAACAAGGGTAAATCATAAGCATCTAATACCGGAATTGGTAAAGAATCACTATCATATGTCAAATTCATTAATTCAAATTCACAAATTTTTGAATAACAATGAAAAATGCCTTTATTAATCATTAAAACATCGCCAGCCTTAATTGGAACTATTTCATTATTTACATGGTGTAATGCTGAACCATTTAATACCAAAGCAACTTCAATAAAATCGTGATCGTGCCAATCGTATTCAGGATGTCGATTTAAAGGAACATGCTCTAGATAAATTTGTAATTTATTTGTATTTATATAATCTAAAATTCTTCCATGCCTTAACATAAATAATTTCTCCTTTGCTAAATCTTGCACTTTTGGCAATAATATACTTTGATTTGGCATAAATATCAAAGTTTTTAACTTTTTTTATATTATATTGGTTGAAATATGAAAAGATACGTTGGCTTGGTTATAGTAAAAAAACAAAAGAGGTAAAGGTGAATGATTTTTACAAGGCCGCAGTTAAAATTGC
Organism: Lentisphaeria bacterium; assembly: GCA_041669565.1. Taxonomy (GTDB): domain Bacteria; phylum Verrucomicrobiota; class Lentisphaeria; order Oligosphaerales; family Oligosphaeraceae; genus JBAYAV01. Next base: position 1,474 of record JBAYAV010000112.1, on the reverse strand, counting down.
ACAGAACAAACTTTTCCGGGATGAAAAACCAACAAAATTAGCATCTCCTCGGCTTGGGACTGGTGGCTCGTTTCAAGATATTTTTCTTTGGGATACTGCTTTTTCTTCTATGTGGGCATGTTATCATCCTGACATTTTCCCGGTAGAGGCTAGTTTAGATAATTTTTATAATTGTCAAGAGCCAAATGGTTTTATCAGTCGTCAAATTTGTCCTGATGGTATTAGTAAATGGAGTTCGGATTCTCCCACAGGATTTGCTCCTCCTCTTTTGGCATGGGCAGAGCTATGTTTGGAGAAGTTTATTCCTGGCCGATTAGAAAAAGTCTACGAAATTTTGTTGAAACAACATAAATATAATAGAAGTAATTTCAGGCGAAAGGATGGATTATATTTCAGCGATGTTTGGGGATGTGGCCTAGACAATTCTCCTCGTTGGGATGAAAAAGATGAGATTACTGCAGTTGGTGGTATTCCATTCAAACGCTCCTTTGTAGCTGATCCGACAGAAATCGGCGATCGTACCTATAATTGGATGGTGAGCCAAAACGGAATGCCATTCTATTGGAATAGACAATTGGGTTGGTGCGATACATCCTGTCAAATGGCTTTTAATGCATTGAATTTAGCAAAAATTGCGGACAAAATTGGGAAACATGATGATGCCGTTGTGTTAAGACAAGAGCATACTCAATTAGCAGAACTTATTAATGACCTTTGTTTTGACGAGAAAAAAGGCTTTTACTTTGATCGTTTGGGGAATAAAACTCTTTCGCGTTACACAATATCTGGTTTTTGGGGATTGATAAGTGAAGTAGCAACACCTGAAATTGCAGAAAAAGTAATTTCAGTTTTAGAAAACCCTCGCCATTTCAATCGACCTTATGGGATCCCTACTTTATCTGCATCAGATAAAGAATACATGCCAGAAAACGGTTATGCAAAAGGACCCGCGTGGGCGCATACTAATTATATGGTATTTAAGGGATTAGAAAAATATGGGCGCCGTGACTTGGCGGTCCAATATGCTACTAAATTTTATAATGCTGCTAAATACCTCTGGGAGAAAACCGGAACTATTTGGGAAAATTATTCTCCGGAACAAATGAAACATGAACCTCAACGGTCCTGTAGAGATTTTTGTGGATGGTCGGCTTTAATTCCAATTACTTATTATCATGAATTTATTAATCAATAGAATTGCTGCTGAAATCCCTGGAAATATCGCTGAATGGAAAGTCGAAAGCATATTTAATGGCTCAAATGGGAACATACATATGTATAAGACTGATTGTGCCTTAACTGCCAATCTGTATTTATATAATCTAAGGGGCTGTTCAGAAATAACCTTTCCATTTGCCTGATTCTCGTGAATGCTTTTTGTGCCGCCAACCTCGTCCCATACCTGAGGGTATGCTCCTCGTTGTCGGCCCCAAAATCAAATCACGATTTTTTCGGCAAATTGTCAAGTTCATTT
>JBAYAV010000111.1:0-8506 GCA_041669565.1 Lentisphaeria bacterium | reverse complement strand
CCGAGTGCATTTTTGGCGCTGCTTGAAACCGCCAGTGTCGGGCACATGCCTAACATTAAGATCAAGACTGGATTTTCTTTCCAAAGGCCATTCGTTAATATTTTAAAACGGGACATTGAAATAATTCCTTATTTAGTAATGAGAGATTGAAGGTGCTCTGAATTTTTTTGCCAAGTCTTCTGAATTTTATTAACGGCATCCATAATTGCTTTACTGGAAATTGTGGCGCCGCTGATGGTTGTTATGCTGTTGGCATTTCCGGATGTAGGGATGAAGGCACCATTCGATAGTTTTTTGCCTGCATAGGAATCGAGGTAGCTATTCGGGGGGAAGGGATTGGCGACGGATTTTCCAGCGAGCGTTTTCCATAGAGATTTTTGTTGCTTACGTTCGGCAGCCTGACTGCCGATACCGGGGGTCTCGTTATGTTCTACTACAACAATTCCAAGGATTTCTCCTTGCAGAGATAAGCCGGTGAGTATTTTTATTTTTCCGCCAAATCCTTTGCTAGTTGTGGCTTCCGCTACCCAGGCAATTTGATGATTGGAAGCATCAAAGGCCGGATAGAATGAAATATCATCGAGCTTTTCCGGATCACCCGTCTTTGCCGTTTCTTTCGGCAAAACAAGACTGAGCTTCTTTTGTAATGTGTTTTGTTTGGCAAGCTGAATCGGCCCATCTGTTTTGGTCTTAACAAAAACAAGTAAAGATCCTGCAATAAAACAGATAATTCCTAAGCTGACGCAAAGTTTTAGTATGTCTTTCAAAATTGAAGCCCTCTCTTTTTGTCTTTCGGCGCACCAAATGGTTCCCCGGCTGTATAGCGGTCAATTAATGGTGTAAATGCATTCATGATTAATATTGAAAAACTGACACCTTCTGGATAACTTCCCCAAAGGCGTATCGATCCGGTTATCACACCACAACCGACCGCAAAAATAATGGCACCCGTACGGCTTACCGGCGTGGTAACCATATCCGTTGCCATAAAAAATGCCCCAAGCATCAGCCCACCACTCATAATGTGAAATGTCGGTGCTGCAAAATAGGCCGGGGATATCATGTAGGCTAATCCCGTTATGCAAAAAACCGTAAGAATATAAAAAACTGGAATCTGCCAGCGGATTATATTCATATAGATAAGAAAGATTCCGCCAATAAGCAAGGCCGGAATGCAGGTCTCACCAAGACTTCCACCAATATTGCCTAGATAAAGATTCATATAGGAAACATGCTCGCCGAGCGTTTGGAGCGCACCTGCTTGCCCAGATTGTGCTGCGTGCTGTAAAGATCCTAATACCATTAATGGTGTCGCACCCGTAATTGCACTGGAGGTTGCCGCACCGTGCGGTATCGGCCAAGTCGTCATCACTTTTGGAAATGCGATCAGCATTGCAACTCGTCCGACTAATGCCGGATTGAAGGGGTTGCTTCCGATGCCGCCGTAAATCATTTTGCCGATGCCGATTGCGACGAGGGAACCAAAAATGCAAACTCCGAGCGGCGTGCTAGAGGGCAGATTCATACCGAGTAAGAGTCCCGTGACGAGTGCACTGGCATCATCAAGTTCTGATGGCCTTTTCATGAAACAGCTGAAAATGGCCTCAAAACTAATGCAGGAGGCAGAACAAACGAGCAGAACCCATAAGGCCCGCCAACCAAAGTAATAGACACCGGCAGCGCAGGCTGGCAATAATGCTATAATGACTGTCAGCATTATTCTGCGGATATCCGTTTCGGCATGAAAATGTGGCGAACTGCTGACAATCAAGTGACTTGTATCGGGCATCCGAATCGTACGCTCTTCGGAATTAGAGTTTTTTTGAGTTTTTTCCGGGGTCATTTTGAGGCCTTTCCTTTGGGGGTATCCTTTTTGGCTTCTTTGCGTTTTGCCATGATTTCCGCTTTGGCTCTGCGCATATGCTGCACTAGTGGACGCCCAGCCGGGCAAATATAGGAGCAACAACCACAATCTAAGCAGTTGAGGACATTCCAATTTTCAGATAAATCGAAGCACTCATTCTCTATTTGAGTACTTAAAATTCCAGGCATTAATTGCATCGGGCAGACATCATTGCATCGCCCGCAATGGATGCATGATTTTGATTGAAATTGCGTGATTTCTGAGGGCGACATTAATAATATCCCCGATGAATTTTTCGTGATGGGAATTTCTAGAGAATAAACGGAAAATCCCATCATTGGACCGCCGGATATAATTTTAGCGGGATCTTCTTTTACGCCGCCGGCTAGCCGGATTGCATCCGCAAAGCTTGTGCCAATACGCAAGTGCCAATTTCCCGGTGAAACCAGCGGTGTTCCGGTGATTGTGGTGACGCGTTCGTAAAGAGGAATGCCTTTATAAACGGCGTTATATACCGCAAAGGCCGATGCAACATTTTGAACAACGCAGCCCACATCCATGGGTAGGCCACCAGTTGGAACTTTGCGCTTGGTTAAGGCAAAAATAAGCTGCTTTTCAGCGCCCTGCGGATAACGGACATTCAATGGAAATACCGTAATCGGTAAATCCTTTGCTTGCTCAGTCATTACTTCTACAGCGTCTGGCTTGTTTTTTTCAATGCCGAGAATAATTGTTTTTACGCCGAGAATCCGTGCAGAAATTTGAATGCCGATTAGTATTTCTTTGGCCTTCTCAAGCATCAAACGATGATCGTCGGTAAGACAGGGCTCGCATTCTATGCCGTTTAAAATCAGCGTGTCAATCTTTTTTCCCGGCGGGGGGGATAATTTTACTGCAGTAGGAAAGGCCGCACCACCCATTCCTACAACACCGGCTTCCGCGATGCGACTCAGTATCTTTTTTGGATCAGCTTCCTGCCAATCAGAAAAGGGCTTCATTCGTTCGTATTCTTTGTCTTCACCATCGCTCTCGATAATAAAACAGGGCGTTTTTACGCCTGTTACGCCAAGACAGGGCTTGATGTCTTTGATTGTTCCGCTTGTCGGAGAATGAACAGGAGCGGAAACAAAACCGCCGGCTTCAGCAATCATCTGCCCGCGCAGAACTTTGTCGCCGATCTTGACAATGGGCTTGGCTGGTGCGCCGATGTGCATGGACAACGGGACCGTATAGAATGGAAAAAGGGGCGCGACAGCAATGGCCGATTTCCGTGCCAGCTTTTGCTGAGCGGGATGGACGCCGCCATAAAATTGATAGGATTTATTCATTCGTTTCTTCCTTGCTCTTCTTTGGAGTGGTTTCATTAGAGCGTAGTACATGAGTGGGGCATTGGCTGGCTATTTCCGCTGCTGGTGGATTCTCATAGTTAATAACGGCAAGGGAGCCATTCATTTCAATCTGGCCTTCTTCAGCAGCTTTTTTGCATTTTTGACAGCCGATACAGCCCGATTTGCATACTTTGCGTTTTTCGGCACCCCGCAGTGGTGAGCTGCAAAACACATGAATTTTAGCAGATCTCGGCACTAATTTAATAATATTTTTGGGGCAGGTATCCACGCATTTTCCGCAGCCCGTACATAACTCGGGATGCACGACAGCTAAATGCTGTGGTGTCATTTCAATGGCGTGGAAGGGGCATGCATTTGCGCAGGAGCCTAACCCAAGACAACCGTAGGAGCAGGATTTAGTGCCTGCGTCTATTTGCATTGCATCGCGACAATTGTTAACGCCGTTGTAAAAGGCATTTCGGGAAGCTGTGTTATCATCGCCGCTACAGCAGACAATGGCGACCATCGGTTCCGATTTTTCAACGGTGACGCCAAGCAATTCAGCAATTTTAGCGGCATTTTCGGAGTTCATGGAGGGGCACTTCCCCGGTTTTGCTTTTCCCTCGGCCATTGCGGTTGCGTATGCTCCACAGCCGGCAAAGCCACAGCCACCGCAATTTGCTCCAGGCATAAGGTCGGTAATTTGTTGTTTTAGCGGATCTTCTGGCATTCCAAAATATCTTACAATTATGGCAACAGCAAAAGCAATAAATAGGCCGATTGCGGTTAAAATTAAAATAGGTGTGAACATTTTTTTTTTCTCGCTTTCTATCCTGCTAATCCTGCGAAACCCATGAAGGCCATTGCCAGTAACCCAGCAGTGACGAGCGCAATTGGCGTTCCTTTAAATGATTCTGGAACTTTTGCTAAGTCTAATTTTTCTCGAAGGCTGGAAAAGATCAGAAGTGCTAAAGCGAAACCAATTGCCGATGCGAAACAAAAAATAACACTTGTTATAATACTTGAATTTTCTTTGGTGCAAATGATCGCGGAGCCAAGAACGGCGCAATTGGTCGTGATCAGGGGAAGGTAGATGCCAAGCGCATGATACAGCTTTGGACTGAAACGCTGCAGTAAAATTTCAACTACTTGCACGAGTCCGGCAATAACTAAAATAAAGATGATCGTCTGCAAATAAACGATATTGTAGGGAATTAATATTAAATGATTGATGACGGAGGTCACGAAACCGGACAATGTCATGACAAAAATGACCGCTCCGCCCATCCCTAAAGCAGTACTCGTTTTTTTGGACACCCCTAAAAATGGACAGATGCCAAGAATACGGCTTAAGACAAAATTGTTGACTAAAATTGCGCCAACGACAAGACTGATAATTTCGCCCAAAATAACCCCCTTATTAAACTCATTTATATAAAACTTGGTTAATTTAATTGTGCTTTGTCATAAATCAAGACCAAAAAATAAAAAAATAGCTTATTTGGAAAATAAAAGAAGGCGTCTGTAAAAAAAAGCCATACTATAAGGTGCTGGAGTCGAGTGGATGAAATAAATTTATTCTCTATTAGACTATTTTTATAACTATATATAGGGTGAAAAGCGAAAGGGAGGTATGTTTAAGATACTAAATAATAGGAAAATCTTTTGCGGAGTTTTATTGATTTTGCAAGGGAGAGAAATCCACTCTTAATCATTCGTTGTTGCGTATTCTTGCCGAAAGTATTTTTTTTGCGTTTTCTATCTAGATCAACTGATGCGAAAAAAATTACAGTGATGTTCTTTTTTTGTGGTTCTGTGATTTTTTAAAATAACGATATAAAAATTTTTTATTTTAAAACACAATTGTTACAAATTTTTAGAGGCATCCTTGTTTTTTATACCACGTTGAGATTTTAGTTTTTGGCATTTTGGACAAAAGAAACTGGAACGTCCGCCAATTTTAATGCGTTGAATGGGCGTGCCGCATTTTAGGCATGGCTGATCCAGGCGGTCGTAAATTTGCAGATGGACTTTGAAATGCCCTTCGCTGCCGTCGGGTTGTTTATAATCGCTAATTGTGGTTCCGCCGGCAGCGATTGCATCCCTGAGGATGAATTTGATGTTCGTTGCTAATTTCTGCAGCGTTGTTAAAGAGAGCGTGTTTGCGGGAGTCTTGGGATGAATTCTGGAGGCGAAAAGAGCCTCGTTTGCATAGATATTACCAATGCCGGCAATCTTGGTTTGATCCATGATTAGATTTTTAATCGGGATGGTATGATTTTTACACTGATCCCATAAATATTTTGCGGTAAATTTGCGACTTAGCGGTTCGATGCCTAGCGTGCGTAGAATAGAGGGTGCAGAAGTCGCGTTAAAATCAGGAATGAGGTATAGCGATCCGAATCGTCTGGGATCCAGAAAGCGCCAACGGCGTCCATCGGCGAGAAGCCAGTAGATATGCTCGTGTTTATCGGGCGTGTGATTATCGGGCGTAATGATAAAGGAGCCGGTCATGCCGAGATGCAGTAGCAGCCCTGAACTATTTTGAAAATGGACGAGGATATATTTTGCTCTTCGGGTGATTTTAGCAATGGTTTGCAGATGGCAAAAATCTCTTAATTCTGATGTCGTTACAGTGTGTCTTAGAGGGCACAGGACTTCAGAATCGATGATTGTTGCTCCTTGCAAATGTTTTTGCAGAGAGCGGGTTATTGTTTCAACTTCTGGTAATTCGGGCATATATTTTTCTTATAGTATTTTTGCAATTTTCAAGAACACAAAAATAAGCAAACAGGGCGTAACATAGCGAACTAATAGGAAAAAGATGGACATTAGGGTAATACCGCTGTGTTGGCTTTCTTTATAAACGTTGTCATTGTACAAGCCCGTTATTTTTAGAAAAATATTATTATCACAATAGTTTTCCGCACCGGAACGTAATTCTTTGGTGACCTTTGTGCTTTGCCAAAACCAGCCGACAAAAAGAACGGTGCTAAGACCGATCATTGGCAATAGCCAGTTGGTGCTCAAAATATCAAGCGTGTCAAAAAAGTTTCCTTGAATAAACTGTTCGCCAAAAAGATTGCCTAAGAAGGTGTGAATTGTGGGAATATTGGACCAGTCTGTAATGCTTACTGCGGATAAAATTCCGAGGGATGAAATGACAATATAGCATAGTATAATGGCTTTTTTGCGGGTGAATTTCCATTGGTCGATAAGAAATGTCACGCTGCATTCAAATAATGCGGCGCCGCTTGTTATTGCGGCAATGAGCAAGGCAAAGAAAAACATTGTTCCACAGATGATGCCGGTAATTCCGGGAATGCTTAAAAAGGTAGCAGGCAGTACTTTGAAAACCAGGCTCGGACCAGCATCTGGCGAAAATCCCATGGCAAAAACGGCCGGAAAAATGGCAAGGCCTGCTAAAATTGCCGCGATGGTGTCCGCTATTACAACCCAAAAGACCGAGGAAAACATGTTGTCATTTTTATGCAGATAGCTACCGTAGGTAACACAAATTGCCATACCTAAACTTAAGGAAAAAAAGGATTGCCCCAATGCATCCAGAACCGCATGGATGGTGAGTTTGGAAAAATCAGGATATAAAAAGAAGCGTAAGCCCTTGGATGCGCCTTCTAAGGTGACGCTGCGTATTATAACGGCTATTAATAAAAACAGCATTAACGGCATCAATATTTTGGACCATTTCTCGATGCCATTACGTATCCCGGACCAAAGAAGTGTCGCGATTAAAAACATAAAAAGAAGGTGCATCAGCACAACTTGCCAAGTGGACGTAATGAAGTTTGTAAAGGTGGTATTGGCCTCTGCAACATTGCTGGAAACAATCGTGCCTGTTATAAATAATCCTAAATATTTGAAAATCCATCCGCCAATGACGGAGTAATAAGAAAGGATGATGACACTGCAAAAAAGAGACATCGCACCAACAAAAGCAAAACGGTATTTAAATGATAAAAAGGCACCGATGGCAATGAGTATCCCAATGCCGTAAATATGATTAAAAAGGAAACAGATGCTGCATGCTGTCATCAGCCAACCTAAGTACAAACCAAAACGATTCTTTTGTTCCAGGCCAATTGCATGAAATGCCGCAACTGGATTTTTCCCGGTATGTCGTCCAATTGCTAATTCACAAAGTAAAATAGGCATCCCAACGAGCAGAATGCTGAGCAGGTATGTAAACAGAAAGGCGCCACCGCCATATTTCCCAGTCATATAGGGAAATTTCCAAATATTGCCTAATCCGATTGCGGATCCAGAGATGGCGATGATAAAACCAATCTTGCTACTCCATGTTTCTCTTGGAGTTGTTGAAGAACTCATGATTTTTTCTTTCTTTTTTGTATGAGTTGTCTCTATTTATAACATAGGATAAGAATGTGAAATGTTTTAAAATAATGCATAAACAAGAAAAATACCAGTAAATCTAGGTAAAGAGGTGTAAAGACATGAAATAAATTGTAAAATAGTAAATGTTTAGTTCTTCTTTTTGAGGATTTATAAAGGACGATTTAATTGGCTTATAAAAAAGAGCATCTTTATCAAAAATAGTGGAGAAACGTTGGCTTTGGTAAATCTTCAAGTTGATGATAGATCGCTCTTTTGCGATTTTTATCGCTCGAAAACCGTAAAATTTTCAGATGGTACGATTTGTTTTCCGGTTTCTGAATTCTTCCCATGTTTTTGTAGAACACAATAACATTGGCTAATTCTTTAAATCGGGTAAGTACAATTCTGTTAAAATATCATCGTCGAAATACGGAGAATGACACACGTCCCCATTCCGATGTCTTGATCGGAGGAGATTTTGGAGACGCACGGCCGTGCGTCTGCGACGAGTGATAAATGATAAATGATGAATGATGAGTTGAAAACAAAGGAAGAAAGAAAAAGAACCACATTATTTCAAACATCGGTTGTTTTGGCGAAGCCTTTATCCTTCATTCAAATATCACGTTATTTTGAAGATTTTCTCGTAGCGGCGCACGGCCGTGCGTCGTTTTAGATTTCAAACATCGGTTGTTTTGGCGAAGCCTTTATCCTTAATTCAAACATCACGCTATTTTGAAGATTTTCTCGTGGACACGTACGGCGTGCGTTTCTACGGATTTATTCCCAAATCGTATGTTCGTGGAATATCAATAAAGACGCATCCTGTCTCAATATATTTTGGTGCATCAGGAAATTTAATGGGTGGAAAATCCTGCCAAAGATGCTACGCGCGAACTGTTGGCATCATGTCAAGTTTACCACAATGAAACAAGATTGCAGTGCGGAAAGATTCTTTGTT
>JBAYAV010000110.1:0-8518 GCA_041669565.1 Lentisphaeria bacterium | reverse complement strand
GGCACCATACCCCAGGCTGAAGCCTGGGGTTAAGCATGGTTGAGCGCCTACGGCGCAGTTAAAATATGCAGAAAAGCTAAACGAAAGGAGCGCCTACGGCGCAGGCACCAGAAAGTCTTTTTTTAGTAGGATCATCAATCTCAAAACACATTTCGGCCAATGACAATTTTTTGGGTACAGCACACCATCTCATTTTAACAAATCAGCGAAGACCCAAAAACTTATACCCTCAGACTTCCTTGCACCGAAGAGAGCCTTCTTATCAAGAATAAATTAAATTATAATTTTGCTCAAAAATGTCTGGTGCTGGCCAGGTGACCTTATTTTCGATTGAGGCAAAATCATCCCATATTTTTGCGTTGTTTGGATAATATAACAGACGCACCATCAACTGTTTTGTACTATTTCTCCTAAATTATATTCACGATTTTTATTTACGAATGGAATAAAATAATATCCAGTCCCGAATAATCCCAATTAGACATTCTGTATGATTTTGTTCGATATTTGTGGTGGTATTTATCGTCCATAATTTTGTTTTTGTCGGTGCCATAGTGATGTTCCCGTTCCGACGTCTTGGGGGGGAGGGCGTACAGAGACGCAAAATTTTGCGTCTCTACGTTCCCGCGTCCCGTTACATTTCCCCGGTCATCATTGGTTTTGGAAATTTCAATTATTCCGTGAATATGATTTGGTTCTTTTGTAAATAAATATTGCCAGCTTTTGTATTCATAGGGTGTCTTTTTTGCATCATGCACTTCCGAATGATTTTTGTTTTGTTGTCTATATTGTGTCGTACAATAAAACAAAAAGTTCAATCAGAACACCTATAATATTAAAAAAAATTGTTTTTATTTTGGTTCTATAGGAAAGAGAGAAGAATTCAGGTTATTTAGGTTGTAATCAATTATTTTTGCCAATTTGGTTACACCAATTTTATATCCACGAATTATCGATGCCAAATTTTGGGATTGTGGTGATTTTGTTTTGTTATCTATATTGTGTCGTACAATAAAACAAAAAGTTCAATCAAAACACCTATAATATTTTTAAAAGAAGGCTTTTATTTTTGTTCTATAAGAAAGAGGGAAGAATTCAGATAAAGTCTTTAAGCCACATCATTAAAGTGGATCATTTTCCCTGCAGCATTTTCACCAATTTTTCAGTCGCTTTTGGCGAGGCAAATTTCTTTATATTTTCGCCCATTTTTTGCCATTTTTCCGGATTTTTCAAAAAGTCAAGAATAACATCCCGCAATTTTTCACTTGAGAGATCTTTTTGCAGGGCGCATTTTGCTGCGGATGCCTTTTCCAGTATCCGTGCGTTAATCGTTTGGTGATTATCAGCCGCATACGGATAAGGGATCAAGAGTACGGGTTTTCCGAAAAGTGCCAACTCGCAAATACTTGACGCTCCGGATCGGCATATTACCAGATCTGCCAACAAGAAGCAATTTTCAATATGGTTCTCGCTACATTTCACAACCGCCGGTATTTTTGCATGCTTATAAATTTGAGTCCACCGATCGTTATCCTCTGTACCAGTGAGATGGATCACTTGGATACGCTCTGCCGCGTCTTCCTTTAATGCCGAAACACCGGCCGAAAACAGCTCATTGATTTGTTGTGCTCCCTGACTGCCGCCAAACACAACAATCGTAAGGCGATTCTGTGAAAGATGATTTTCTTTTCGATACTCTTCCCCAGATTCCCCATGAGCAAAAGCGTCATATATCTCTTCCCGCAGCGGCATCCCAGTGAGAACACTTGTTGTACCCCTAAGCTGATTATTATTTTCAAGCGGGAGCGAAAGCGCAATTTTACTTGCCTTTTTTATGAAAAGACGATTTGCGCGTCCCATAAAGGCGTTTCCTTCATGCAAATACAGCGCGCATTTTTTTGGATTAACAGCAACACAAGCGGGCACTGCGGCAAAACTTCCCATACCCAACAAGCAATCCGGCTGCAAATGATTCAAAAGTTTTTTCGCTTCCAGATAGCATTTCAAAAAACGAATAGGGAAGGCCAAAGCAGTAGATATTGATTTTGGGGCTTTCACAGTACTGTATTTTATTGCTTTTAGTCCCTGGTTTGCAGCATCTTGAACTTGTTTATCAGCATGTTTTCCAGAGACAAGTAATGTTACTTTTCCGCCTGATTTTACATATTCACGACTTACAGACAGCGCCGGATAAAAATGTCCGCCGGTTCCGCCGCAGGCAATCACCAAATGTCTTCCCATCATTTTCATCATCCTTAATAGCAATTCATTTTGTTTCAATAATAGGGCACAGCATCCCCCATTTAAACGAAAAGAGGTGGAAAAAAATTTCCACCTCTTCCATTTATAAAATTATGATATTCATCAAATAGGAACGCCCATGCTGTGCCCTTCCCAGCTTGCCGGTTTATTTCCAGGGAGAGTACTTTCTGGATTTGATCCACGTTCCACAACGCAGCCGGCCAAGAAAAGGCATACCAAAAATACTAAAAAGATCTTGCAAATAATTCGAGTCATATCACTCCAAAAGTTCTATCAAAACATAAAATAGGTTTTCATTTCCAAAAACTGCATTACCAGCACAGTAGCCATCGCGAGAAAAGACAAAACCATACAAATTGAAAAGAATTTTTTCACGCTTTAATCCTCCTCTTCATGTTGCTGACCCACATTTTCCTGCATCTTTTTTATTTTAGCGATATCCAGTGCCGAAAGGATAACATCATCACCAGCCGCCAGATTATTAATATCGCCGGAATGAATATTAGCCATGGCAAAATTATCCGTGGTTTCATAAATAACAATCGTTGCAATATAAGCTCCATTACGAACCACAGCAAGATTAAGCCCCTTAATAACTTGTTTATTATTTAAGTTCAGCATCACAAAGCTCAATTTTTTATTAACTTGCAAAATTTTACCGGAGGTTTTCAAAGAGACTCCCTGTATATCCTCAAGAGCCGGCATCGTCTTCAACACGTCGGTATTGTTCACTTCCATCATATCCACGCCGTATTTTTTCTTTAATTCTGCTATTTTCTTTTCCGCTTCCACGTTTTTTGTTTCTAAGGCAGCAAAGCGTTCTTCGATCTGTTTCTTTTCGCTTTTCATGCGTTCCAAATCCGCTTTCCATACTTTCATCTCAGCTAACTTTGCGCCAATTTTCCGACAATCTGCTACATAGCGCTCCATATAAGCACGCAACTGCTGAGCCGAAGAATTACGGAGCTCCGTAGAAGAGACACCCCAATCCTTATATTCATTAATCGCTTCGATCGAATTAGAAACGCCTTTTACAAATTCTTGCTCACGCGTCTTAACTTCTTGGACTTCTTTTTTAAATGACGAAAACGCTGGTGCCACCGAATAATCACTCAACGTTTTATTCACATCATCATACTTACAGGTCATATAACTGCGCGAAACCGAAGAGTGCACAATACTTCCGATTTCATTGATATTTTCCAAAACCAACTTATCGCGTATTAACAGCGCTTGCAAAAACTGATCCAGCTTCGGCAAATTCTTTTGATACGTTTCTAAATTACTTAAATTTAAGACATTCGGGGGATAGCCCAACCCGACAACAAAATTATTAATCGCAACAGAAAGCTCATTCCGCTGTTTATTAACATCATTGGACAATTTTGTCGCTTTGCCAACCGTACCTTTGTAGGAATTATCCGCCATCTTTTCAGACGTCTTATACGCTTCCCAACCAAGTGTTCCTCCCTCTTTCGGAGCCGTCTCCGATGCCGAGGTAAAAGTTACAGCCTTTTTCACACCGCTACTATTATCCGCATCCAAATTATCTACCATTGTGGCAACAGTATTTGATAATGTTGAAGCCCGATTGCGAAACATCTGTCGTTGATTTGCAATAAGGAAACTCAACACCGCTGCCGCTATTGCTAATATTGCTACAAGCGGTCCAAAAATCTTACCCAGTTTATCCATTAAAAAAGACTCCTAAAATTACACTACAAAACATTTTAAAAAGTACTTGCCTCAAAATATCATAGCAATACACTTTTTTCAAGTTAAAACCTTAAAAAAATTGTATTTTTTAAGGTTTTACAACCTTATTCTGTTTCTTGTTGCTAATTATAACTTTATATTTTCAAAAAGCCTTCATAAAAAAAGCCTTATATATGCCGCAATCGATAAAAAAACACCAAATGCAACACTGCCATCCCCTTTTGAACGCCCCCTTGCCAACTGTATCATTTGCCACAATCCGCCTAAAACAAAGCCACCAACGGCTCCTAAAAGCAACACATCAAATCCTCGGCGCACACCAAGAAAAACAATCATCACGGCCTGATATTTTACATCGCCCAGACCGAATGGAATGCACGAACGCTTTCGAAAATAGGGCAAAAAACTCAAACCGGCAAAAAACGCCAGCAATAACACCTGCACTGAAAGCAACACAATTGTTCCATAGAGCTTATCTTCCACCCAATCGGAAAGCCAAATTGCCCGAACTTCCGGAAAAAACAAAAGAAGCCCCCCGAATATCAGACTGGAATAAATCAGCTTATTCGGAATCTTCCGAAACTCAAGATCAATGAGTGCCACCGCAAAAGCCAACCCCGTCAACCAAAAAGAACCCAATAGAACCCATAAATTCAAACCGCTTTGAAACACATGAAGGAAAACCAGAAGAAAAAGAACCCCTACCATGCTTTCCCCAAAAGGATACCGCCACGATATCGACGTATGACACGAACTGCAACGACCGCGTAAAAACAGCCAACTAAGGATCGGTATATTTTCCCATGGCGGTATCACATGACCGCACTTCGGACAATGACTGCCCGGTGTGGACAGCGACATCCCACGCGGCATCCGCCATACAACTACATTTAAAAAGCTGCCGATCATGGTGCCGAAAACGAACGTTAAAACAGCCAAAAAATAATACGCCTGGCTGCCAAATTCTATTTCCTGATAAGGCATTTTGTCCCTTTCTTCCTTTCGTGTTGCGTATGTTTCCTAAAAGGGAGCACACCTCTCATGATCCGCCTAGAGGCGAATGATAAAAAAAATATAATTACACAAAACTATACTACCCAGTTACGGATCGTTTCGCGCACCTGCTCTGAGCCAATTTCACTCAGATATTTTTTCTGCCAATTTGCGCGTTCTTCCGCACTCAAAAAAGTTCCCAGCACCGCAGCGCAATTACGTTTTATACGGCTCACTCCAGTATGCTGCAGAGCCGTCCCATGAATCATGCGTCCGAGCATTCTTCCAGGCATTAGCAAAAGCTCTTCGGCGTCAATTGAATAATCCTCTGGGATAACGCCAATTGTATTCGGGCATGCTGTCGAACAGAAGGAGCATCCAAATATTTTGTTTTTTAAATGCTGCTGTTCCTTCCAAGTTAAAGCGCCATGCTTTTCACTGGCAAGCCAGCTCAGACAATTCTGCACCTCAATTATGCCATTCTCATGCAGCGCGCCACCCGGACAGCCATGGACACATCGACGACAGGCTTCACATCGTGCATCACGCTCCGTTTTCTTGATCGCATCATCTTTACAGTCCGGCAAATCAGCATCCACAAACACCGACCCCAAATGCAGCTGACAGCCATAGACTTTATCCATAAACAGCGTATTCAAGCCATAACTGCCAAGCCCTGCTGAAACGGCCGCGCGTTTTTCAAAAACTGGAAACGCATCCACCCCGCCTTCAAAATGCAGTTCGCGCCCGACAAAATCCTGCAATGCCGCTTTTAGCTTTTCCTGGATTTCCAGTCCGACTCTATGATAATCCTTTCCCATCGCATAGCCGGCAATCCACCCTGTAGCATGCCCGAACCGAGCAGCAGGAAGCTGATAAAGGCGTCTTTCTAAATCCGGCATCGGCAAAAAAGAATAGACGATAAGACAACGCGCCCACGGACGCTGCAAAAAGGGCTCGCATAAAAGATCCGCCCGATCATCCAAATAAGAGAAAATGCCCGCATTTCCAGAAGACAGCCATTCGTTCCAAGCTTTGCGCTCCATCGAACCCGACCACGATTCCGGCAAAACACGCGCAAGAGAGTAAATACCGCATGTTTCCCGTAAATTCTGATAAAAATCTGCTGCCTTATTCGACAAAGGAAGTCCTGATTAATTATTCAAACTATGAATAGGAGCTGGGATATGCCCCCCAAAATCGATAAAGCGTTTTGATTTTCCGGCATTACGAACCGGCATAATAGTACCCGAACCAAAAAGCCCGCCAAAATTCACTCTTTCACCCGCCTTTTTTCCCGGTACAGGAATAAAACGAACCGCCGTTGTCTTCTTATTAATCATCCCAATAGCCATTTCATCAGCGATCAATGCTGAGATTGTCTCTGCCGGGGTATCCCCCGGAATAGCAATCATATCAAGTCCAACCGAGCAGACACAAGTCATCGCCTCCAATTTTTCCAAGCAAAGTTCACCGCGCGTTGCAGCATCGGCAAGGACCGAATCCTCCAGCACAGGGATAAACGCGCCGCTGAGTCCACCCACAGCCTGTGAAGCGAAGGCACCGCCCTTTTTCACTGCATCATTCAGCATCGCAATACACGCCGTGGACCCCGGTGCGCCAATTGCATCCATACCCAATTGCTGCAAAATCTCGCCGATACTATCCCCTACTTTCGGAGTCGGCGCCAATGCCAAATCCACAATTCCAAATGGCACACCCAAGTTTTTAGCAACCTCGCGGCCAATTAATTCTCCACAGCGCGTCACACGACAACTCGTCTCTTTTATTTCTTCCGCAAGATCATCGAGGCCAAGGTTTTCAGCGCCATCGCATTCAATTCGGCGTTCCAGCGCGCGTTTTACCACGCCAGGGCCGCTGACGCCAACATTAATCACGCATTCTGGTTCACCATGACCGTGATACGCCCCCGCCATAAAGGGATTATCCTCCGGCTGGTTACAAAAAACAACCAATTTTGCACAGGCGAAACCATCCACATCTTTACTGGCCTCGGCAATTTTTTTTATAATCTGTCCCAGTCTTGCTACTGCTTCCATATTAATACCCGCGCGGCTTGTGCCCACATTAATAGAAGCGCAGACTTTTTTGGTGCAGGTCAACGCCTGGGGCAGGCTTTCAATCAGAATATCATCGGAAACACTTGCACCCTTTTGCACCTGAGCACTATACCCGCCAAGAAAATCAACACCGACCGACTCTGCGGCCTGATCTAGCGCTTTAATCAGGGCGATACAGCCATCCATGCCGAGTCCAGCAGCAACATCGGCAGCAGGGCTTACGGCGATTCTTTTGTTCACAATTGGAATACCATATTTTGTTCCAACCTGATCACAAATTTCGACCAGCCGACCGGCACATTTTTCGATTTTACAAACAACCTTCTGACACATCGTATCGATATTGCTATGTCGACAGTCCATCAGGTTGATTCCCATCGTAACCGTGCGCACATCCAAGTTTTCTTCCTGAATCATACGAACAGTATGAATAATTTGATCGGAACGAAGCATTCAAAATCCCCTTTATTTCTATAAGTTCAATTCATTCTAAATTTTATTATCGTAATATTTCTTTACGATATGTCAAATTTTCTTTACGATACGTCAATTTTTCTTCCATACTTTCCAAGTTTTTATCAACATCGAAAGGCTCGATATGCCAAATATCTTTAGCATACTCATGAACCGTACGATCCGAAGAGAACTTTCCAGAACGCGCGATATTAATCAACGACTTTTTTGCCCAAAGCATCGGCTGCTGATAATTTACCACAACGAGATCTTGCATCTTCATATAATCAACAAGGTCCTGCAAAATCATATAATGATCTCCAAAATCAAGCATACTGCGAACAATAGAATCAAATTCGCCCGGATTTAGCGTACTAAAAACATTACTGCGGATACTCTCAATCGCAGCAAAGATTTCCGTATTTTGATGATAAATATCCCATGGAGAATAACTTTTCCGTTTTGCCGCAACTTCTTCCTTCGTCATTCCAAATGTAAAAATATTGTCTTTGCCGACTTCTTCAAAAATTTCAACATTTGCGCCGTCCATAGTTCCCAAGGTCAACGCACCATTAAGCATCAGCTTCATATTTCCTGTTCCGGAGGCCTCGGTACCCGCGAGTGATATCTGCTCACTAACTTCTGCTGCCGGTATGATCTTTTCCGCTAACGAAACACGGAAATCAGGCAAAAATACAATTTTGATTTTACCCTTCACCACATCACTGACATTGATAACCTTAGCCACAGAATGAATCAGCTTTATTATTTGCTTTGCCACATCGTAGCCCGGAGCCGCTTTTGCCGCAAAAATAAATGTCCGCGGCTGAAAATCATAATCTGGATTCTTTAACAAGCGGTTATACACAATAATTATATACATCACCAAAAGTAACTGCCGTTTATATTCATGCAGACGCTTCACTTGAACATCGAATAGTGAGTCGACAACGACCATTATTTTTTCTGTTTTGTAAATATAATCGGCTAAATTCTGCTTATTGGCCTTTTTG
>JBAYAV010000109.1:0-8696 GCA_041669565.1 Lentisphaeria bacterium | reverse complement strand
GGCTGAAAAGCGTTAAGAATCCAAGCTGTTTTTGTGCTTTTAACTTTAATCGTATATTTTCCGGGAGCGAAAAAATAACCCACTTTGCTTGTTTTTTCTTTATCGAGGAAAGTATCCAACAAGATTTCATTATCAGGATTCAGAACTTCAATTTGAATCAGTCCCCTATCCTGGATATCGGCCTTCAGAAGCCACAAATCATTGGTCGTATCAAACGTGATCGTTTTATTGTTCGAGTCACTCCAAGTACCCAGGCGCGTAAGATTTTTCATGCGGTTGTTCCGGTTCTTTATGCTTTGCCATTCTGAAACATGATCAATATACTCCTCAACAAGGATCGTCCAGTTATCGTTTTTACTGGTAATCGCCAAAAATTTATCGCCCTTTGTCACTTTTTTAAACGTGTAGATACGGGGATAATTATTTTGATTATTCGACGATTTCTTTGTTGATAACGAAATAAATTTTTGCTGTGCGGTATCGAAATAAGAAATTTTCATATCTTTATCGGAGTCATAAATCGCCTTTATGCGCCATTCAGTCCCAAAAATTTTAAACGGCTCCGTTTGGCAGGTACCATTGGAAGACCATTGATGCGTAACCGCCCAATATTGACCATTACCCCGCGCAAAAACGCCGGCCGTAAAAATCAAAAAACTTAAAATTGTAAAATGTAATAATTGACGCATAATAGATTCTCCTTAAAAGAATATGGAATGCACACACCACGAGCAATACTATAAAACATTAAAAAGAGTTTTTTCAATGTCGCGAAATAACTTATATTTGATAAAAAAGGACCCCTCTTAATGTATAACATCATCATTGAAAATTCAATTATTTATTAAAATTCAACGATGATATCTTCAAAAACGGCTAAACTCATCCGCGTAGCGGAAAAGATTTAGCCGTTTCGAAAAATTGAAGTATCTTATTTTACTTGGTTATTATCAAAATACTCAATCATATTTTGGGGCAATGGGGGGATATCCTGCGGAAAATTACCATTTCGCATGGACTTGTGCCCTAATACACCCACAGCCACAGCATTCCGGGCCGCAACTGGTGACGTATTCGTTTTTGCACCGAAACGGACAAAATCCAAAAAGTTTGTAATGATCGGATTATCCGCACCGCCATGTCCGCCCTCTACCGGCTTCAGCTTGTAGATGATATCCGGCGTCTCTCGGGGACCGCGCTGAGTCCAAACATGGATTTCACATTTTCCGGCATCGCCAATATTTTCCACGCGGCCTTTTGTGCCGATAAAAGTATAGTTCCGTTCGGCATCCGGCGTATAATGGCATTGCAAATAAGTGGCTTGCTTATTATTTTCAAGCTGCAGCAGAACCATATTATGATCTTCCACATCAATAACGGGAGAAAATCCGGTTTGCGTCAGCGGCGGATACTGAGCCACATCCCATTTTGCGCTGCCGGGTGTTTTCGGATCGCGTCGGGCGCATTTATCATAAACCGAAAGCATCCCCATACCCACAACGCGTTTTGTATAACTTCCCATTAACCAGTGGATAATATCGATATCATGAGCGCCTTTTTGCAGGAGCAATCCGGTCGTGTTTTTTTGTTCCGAGTGCCAATCACGGAAATAGGCATCGCCGCCATAGCCGATAAAATGACGCACCCAGCCACACTGCACTTCGCCGATAATTCCAGAATCGATGATTTCTTTCATCTTTAAAATGGAGGGGAAATGGCGCATATTATGCCCCACAAATAATTTTGTGCCGGTTTCCATAGCCGTCTGAAGAATTCGATCGCATCCCTCGATTGTAATCGCAAGAGGTTTTTCAAGATAGATCGCTTTTCCTGCTTTTAGGGCAGCGATTGCCATTTCTTCATGGCAAAAATCGGGTGTAGCTATGAAGACCGCATTTATATCTTCTTGTTTCAGCAAATCTTGATAATTGTCATATAATTTAGCATCGGGGAATTTTTCGTGAAATTTTTCCTGAGCCTTTGCGCTGACGTCTGTTCCTGCGACAATGCGGATACCATTTTCCGGCTGATGGGCAAAAAAGCCATGCTGTCCACGACCACCCGTACCAATTAGACCGATATTCAATTCTGTCATCATCTATCCTTTTTAAATCCTGAAATATAATAAAGTTTCCCAAATAAAATGCAAGGGATGCGGCATTTTTTAGGAAGCCGCAGTAATCCCACTCGCTTTTGGGGGCTGCTTAACTTTTTGCTATCAGCATTCAAACCCAATTCTATCATTCGGGAAGAACAGAAATCAGTGCAGGCTTGTTAATGCCACACTTCCCGTTCTTGCCATTTCTATAATATCAAATTGTTTTAATGCCTTGATATACTCATCTAAATCTTCTGTCGTAGAAATAATCTGCAATACAAGAGCATTTGATTTTATTTCAAGAACCTCAGCATGATATTTTTGAGTAAATTTCAAAAGACTCTCAACATTATCATCATTAATGCGTAATTTTAACAAGAGCATCTCCCTCGCAACAAATTTGTCACTATGAAGACGCAAAATTTTAACGACATCAATTAGTTTATTAAGCTGTTTCTCAATCTGTTCCAGGATGGCTTCGTCACCATGAGTGACAATCGTCATCCTGGAATAGGCTTGATTTTGAGTTGGGCTTACCGTCAAACTGTCAATATTATAACCGCGCCCGCTAAAAAGCCCCGCAACGCGCGTCAATACCCCGAACTTGTTTTCAACCAAAACGGAGAATGTTTCACGATTTATACTGCTGTTAGAATTATTCTGCACGTTCTACAATGATATCCTCTGATACTTTCGATTTCAAAACCCGTTCAATACCATCTTTCAGTGTCATCTGTGAAAAGGGACATCCCGCACAGGCGCCTGTTAAACGTAAAAAGACCGTGTTGTGTTCCATTTTTACAAACTCAAGATCTCCGCCATCCGCTTGTAAACTGACTCGTAATTCCTCGAGTACTTCTTTGACTTGTTCTTCCATTTTATGTTCCTCCCCGGGGTGTTGTTTTTTTTGACAGCAGCGCCTCTTTAAGAAAAAAGCGCAATCTGTTCACGAATACGTGCTAGTTTTTCATTTGATTCCGTAATGTTATTACGCTCTTTGTCAACAACCGCCTTGGGGGCACGCTCCACAAAGTTTTTGTTGCTTAACTTTTTATTCACAACGCCGATATACTGAACAATCTCCTGCTCCTGCTTTTGCAGACGACCCATTTCCGCAGCAAAGTCAACGACTCCGCCAAGGGGGATATAGGCCGTAGCAATGCTGCTGACTGCAACACCAGTCGGGCCATCGGGCTTATCACCAATTTTCAGGCTGCTGGCATTCAGCAACGACTTAAGAGAAACGGTGTCCCGCTCCAAAAAGTCATGATTCTCCTCCGATGATGGAGCCAAAATCACATCAATTTCACATGATGTGGCAATTTGATAATTTGCGCGCACATTACGGATATTGCGAATAAGTTCAAATTTAGCCACATTGAACGCGACCAATTTGTCCGTCGCTCCGAGTTCGGTCATGCGGTCCTCCGGTAATGCTTTCGGCCAATCCGCCAAAACAATCGAGCTATCTTCCGAAGTAAACCCTATTGCGTGATAAAGTTCATCCGTAATGAAGGGCATAAATGGGTGCAAAAGACGCAGGAAAATACTCAGGCAGTAATCAAAAACACGCAGCGTGATCTCATTTTGTGCATTCGCCTCTGTTGCATTAAAAACAGGCTTGCAGGATTCAAGATACCAGTCACAAAATTCATTCCAGACAAAATCATACAGATCACGAACGGCTTCATTAAAATTAAATTTCTCGAGATCTTGGGTGATTTTTGTAACAACTGTATTGAGTCTGGCAAGAATCCACTGATCATCCGGCCGAAGATCCGCCTTTGTAAGGCCGTCAATATTCTGCCAATTTTTAGAAAGCGCTCCAGCGGTCATGCGGAAACGAACGACATTCCAAATCTTATTTGCAAAATTACGCCCGAGTTCACATTTTTCATTGCTGTATTGGATATCTTGTCCAACCGGCGCGATATAGGCCATCGTGAAACGAAGCGCATCTGCACCATACGTATTCACAACATCAATCGGATCCGGTGAATTATGAAGGCTCTTCGACATCTTACGCCCTTTATCATCGCGGATAATAGAGGTAAAGTAGACATCCTTAAAAGGAACCTCGTCCATAAATTCCAGACCCGCCATAATCATACGCGCGACCCAAAAGAAAATAATATCAGGCCCCGTTACAAGACTCTGAGTCGGATATAATTTTTTAAGTTCTTCTGTCTTATCCGGCCAATTGAAAACCGAGAATGGCCACAGCCAGGAGCTGAACCATGTATCCAGCACATCTTCATCCTGCTTCAATTCTGTGCAACCGCATTGATCGCATTTCGTCGGGGCTTCCGCCGCCACAAATAATTTTCCGCATTTGGAACAAGTATAGGCAGGAATACGATGACCCCACCAGAGCTGACGGCTGATACACCAGTCTTTGATATTTTCCATCCAATGCCGATACGTTTTAATCCAGCGGTCCGGGTGAAATTGCACACGGCCGTCATTCACGGCATCGAGCGCCGGCTTCGCCAGCGGCTGCATTTTGACAAACCACTGATTTGACAAGCGGGGCTCGATTGGCACATCACCGCGTTCCGAGTAGCCAACTTGGTGCGTATAGTCTTCAATTTTTTCAAGAAGGCCCAGCTTATCAAATTTTTCCACAACGAGTTTACGTGCAACACTGCGATCCAGCCCCTCAAAATCTTTGCCGGCGGCGGCATTCATCGTACCATCGTCATTCATAATATTCGGCATATCAAGATGATGGCGCAGTCCCATTTCATAATCGTTAGGATCATGGGCAGGCGTAATTTTCACAGCGCCGGTACCAAATTCTTTTGTCACATAGCTATCGCCAATCAGCGGAATTTCGCGGTTCATAACAGGCAGGATCAATTTTTTACCAATTAGTTTTGAAAAGCGGGGATCTTCCGGATTAACGGCAACTGCGGTATCGCCCATTATTGTTTCCGGTCGGGTTGTTGCCACGGTAACAAACCCGGAGCCGTCCGCAAACGGATATTTGAGATACCATAGATGGCCTTTTTCTTCTTTATAGATAACTTCTTCATCCGAGAGTGCCGTCCTTGATTTTGGGCACCAGTTAATAATGCGGTGTCCCTTATAAATAAGGCCCTTATTATAGAGTCGGATAAAGACTTCTTGAACGGCTTTTGAGAGTCCCGGGTCAAATGTAAAGCGTTCGCGTTCCCAGTCGCAGGAGCATCCGATCGTGCGGAGTTGTTTGATAATCGTTCCGCCGTATTTTTCTTTCCAGGCCCACATATGTTCCAGGAATTTTTCTCTACCGAGGTCATATCGGGTAAGATTTTGTTCTTCTTTCAGTTGTGCTTCCACTTTCGATTGGGTTGCGATGCCGGCATGATCCGTTCCGGGAACCCAGCAAGTATTACGGCCGCGCATTTTTTCAAAGCGGATAAGGATATCCTGGAGGGTATTATTGAGCACGTGCCCCAGTGTCAGCATTCCCGTAACATTCGGAGGCGGGATAACGATTGTATAGGGTGTTTTTTTACTCTTTATATCGGTATGAAAATACCCACGTTTTTCCCAAGTGGAGTACCATTTTTTTTCCACATCTGCTGAGCTATAGGCTTTGCTCATTTCCTGTTTATTCATGAGATATTTATACTCCTAAACCATTTCTAAAATAAATTGTAAATATTTAAATGTAATTAAATAAATGTAATAGCAATCGAGCGAAAATCAAGATAAAAATATCTTAAAGACAAGAAATAGCAAAAGAACGTTTCGCGATTATCAGAAGGATCTTTTATAGCAGTGTCTATTTTTTATAATATTATGAATTTAGGGGAGTTATTGGATCTTTTTGATTTTATAAAAACGCCATTGGGGGGTTGATTTTTTATGGACAATATGGTATATTTATAAGTATAGTTTTTTTGTTTTCCCCAAAAAACGTTGTTTTTTATTGTTTTTAATAAAAGAGGTATGTTTATGATAAAAAGATTTTATGTATCCGTCCTTGCCCTTATTATAATGGGATCCATTGTTCTTATTAACATGCGCTGCTCTGCATTTGAGTTGGAACAGGAACAGCCAAAAAAAGAAGACGCCGCAACCCCAAATGCCGACAACGAAGATGCCGAATTATTAAAAAACTTTAACCTTCCTAAAACATGCCCAAAATTAACCGATGACCAAAAACAATATCTCGAAAAAAAGTACGATAATATTTTCGAGGATTATGATGAATTAAAAGACTTGCTTGCCGATCGCAAAGAGCTCTCTAATGATGAAGACGCAGATTCCCGTAAAATTAAAAATAAAATCAAAAGACTGAATCGCAAGATTCTTCGACTAAAAAAATCAATTGTACGGGATGTTCAACGAAAGGCCGCACCCTATTTGAAAAAAATAGAGAAAGAAAAAAAATTAAAAGAAGAGTATGATGAAGATATTGCGCAGGCTGAAAAAAACAAAAATGAGCGTCTCGTCGAAAAAATTGCCCAAGAATATAGCCGCCGCGGCGATCGATTAGGCGATGCCCAAAAAGCACTGGATACTTTTTATTATTTTCTGTTCTGGGACAATAAATAAAAGCCCGCACCGCACAAATCAATAAAGCCCGGATTTAATCTGGGCTTTTTTCATTCGGGCTCTCTTCAATTCACACGCGATACCCTCTTATAAAGAACGTTGGTTGTTTCTTTCAAATCATCGTGACATTTCTATTTCCACGTCATGTTCACGAACACTACAGCGGCGTACAACCATGCGTCTACGGACGAACTGAATTACATCAAATTTTCAAATTATATTCCTACAAAAGAAAAATTAAATGAGACTTTTATTCCTCTTTTTATTGTCAGGGTTTGCGCTTTATGCATCGCAATTCAGCGGTATTGTTGTGAAAGTGATCGATGGAGACAGCATTATCGTAAAAAAAACAGATGGCGATAAAGAAGAAGTGCGACTTGATCGTACCGACGCTCCAGAATATAATCAAGACTTCGGTCAACAGTCTAGATTTTTTCTAGATCATCTCATTTATAAAAAAAAGGTAACGGTCAAATATAAAAAACATGATTCCTACGACCGGGTCTTGGGGATTGTCTTTTATGGAAAAATTGAAGTGAATCTGCAGATGATTCAAAAGGGTATGTCGTGGCATTATTCCTATTATGATCAAACCAAATCCTATGCGGCTGCGCAGGTTTATGCCCAGAAAAATAAATTAGGCCTATGGGGCGCGTCAGCACATCCACAGCAGCCCTATTTATACCGAAAAAGCCATAAATAAAAATATCGCGAAACGAGCTGAAGTCGATAGAGGATCGGTATCTTATGTTTTCGATAAAAAATCGAAAGCGCAGGGCTTTAAAAGCGAATTATAAAAAGGACCAATGAATCCAGCCTATCGTGGTAACGCCATTGTACCATCCATGAAAACGGGCAAAACAAATGTTATTGGTTTTACTGGGGGATTATACCGCAGTTCCTGTATGGAAATGATCAAAGGCATTCGCGCTGTTGTTTCTAAAAATAATGATAGGATAAAATGATTGCCTGCTAAAACAACAGAAAATGTAAAAAGTATAGCTCGCCAGTGCGTAAAATACCTGAATTCTTCCCATGTTTTTGTAGAACACAATAATATTGGCTAATTCTTTAAATCGGGGAAGCACAATTCTGTTAAAATATCATGTTGCTTTTGGGCTATTTCACTTCATTTAAAATTGCCTTTTGCGACTTGATATTCTTCGATCGTGTCAAAATCATCAAATAATTTTTTAACAAGCTTTCTTATTTTAAGGTTGCCTTCTCTTTTCGAGTTTCTAATTCACTATAAATTATGAATGCTATGAAAGCAAAAAACAATTTTGAATCTACAACTGTTTATTTGCCTGTTAGAAAGCGTTTCAATCCAATTCTTTCTGTAAGATTTTCAAAAGACTTTTCTACATTGTCACGTTTGCTGTATTGCTCAATGACCATTTCAGAATCTTTATAAATATCAGAAACAAAGCATATAATCACGAAGATTGGATGATATAGAAATGAGCATATCTCTCCAAAAATATCATCGTCGAAATACGGAGAATGACACACGTCCCCGTTCCGGCGTCTTGGTCGGGGGAGATTCTGGAGACGCACGGCCGTGCGTCGTTTTTGATTTCAAACATCAGTTGTCTTGGCGACGTCTTTATCCTTCATTCAAACATCACGTTATTTTGAAAATTTTCTCGTAGAGACGCACGGCCGTGCGTCTCTATACCCTCTCGCCAAGACGTCGGAACGGCGACATCACTATTATACCGATAAAAACAAAATTATGGACGATAAATACCACCACAAATATCGAACAAAATCACACAGAATGCCAAGATTTGTTTTTTCTTTTTTTGTAAGTTTTAAGTATCTTTCATTAGGAACAAATTCATCTTTTATCATTTTACCATAATAGGTTCTTCTAATCTTACTTAATTTTCCATTTGAGTCACGATGTCTTGGTTTTTCTGTAAATAAATGTCTTGGTTATGTCTGAAACGAAATTTTGCAGCAACTTTTAATTGGGGCTTTGCCCCAAACCCCAGAGTTTTTAAAGGCATAACACTATCCAGCATAAACCGTGGTTTCAAAGACACCGACG
>JBAYAV010000108.1:0-8697 GCA_041669565.1 Lentisphaeria bacterium | reverse complement strand
GGTCTCAATCCGGAAAGCCGTTTTCGATTTCCGCATGAATTTTCCGGCGGCCAGCGGCAGCGCTTAAGCATTGCCCGCGTTCTATCGATGCACCCCAAATTTATTGTCTGCGATGAGCCTGTCAGCGCTCTTGATGTATCCGTTCAGGCGCAAATTATTAATTTACTACGCGACTTGCGCAGCAAATATAATCTTACCTATCTCTTTATCTCGCATGACCTCAGCGTTGTACGGCTCATTTCCCACCGCGTTGCCGTAATGTACCTGGGAAAAATTGTCGAATCAGGAAATTGCTCCGACATTTTTGAGCATCCGCTGCACCCCTACACGCAGGCTCTTATTTCGGCAATTCCGACTCCTGGAACCGCCCCCCAGAATCGCATCATTTTAAAAGGCGAAATTCCATCCCCCCTCAATCCGCCCTCCGGTTGCGCCTTCCATCCGCGCTGTCCTTATGCCACGGATCGCTGCAAAAAAGAATTTCCAGAATTGCGAAAATTAAACAATCAGATCCTTTCCTGCCACTATGCCGAAAAGTTTTTATAATTTACAAATAGAAAGAAGCCCCCTATGACATTACAAATAACCACCATTCCCGTTGGATTAATCGGAGAAAATTGTTATATTCTCACCAACACCGAAAGCAAGGAAGCCTATCTTCTTGATCCGGGAGCGGATACCGACAATATTTTAACCTATATCAAACAGCTAGGCGCAAAGCCGCGTGCGATTATTCTAACACATGGCCATGTAGACCATTTGGGAGCCGTTCCCGATATGGTCGCAAAATTTTCTATTCCGGTTTGGGTTCATCCGAAAGACTGTGCTTTATACAGCAGTCCTAAAAATTGTTTTATGCCATGGCTTCCGCTTGTTAAAAACCTACCGACTCCCGTTGATTTATTTCCAAAAATAGAAGGAATTACGCCGCGCATTCTGCACACGCCTGGGCATACCCCCGGCGGCGTTTGTTTTTACTATCCAAAGGAAAAAATTATTTTTACCGGCGACACTCTCTTTCGCAACACGTACGGGCGCACCGATTTTGAAGGCGGCAGTTTTGAGCAAATCAAGGATTCCATCAGCAATGTATTATTTTCGCTCGATGGTGATATTAAAGTCTATCCGGGACATCATGATCCTACCACGATAAAACAGGAAATGGACCACAACCTATTTTAAATAAAATCGTAAAAACTGCGATAACATCTCAGAAAAAAAACACCCCTATATTTAGAACAATAAAAAAGAGACGCACAAATGTGCGTCTCTTTTTTATCCATTTGCAGAAAAGATCATAGGAAATTTTAAAACTTAATATTTTACGCCAAAATCATAAAAGCGATTCAGTCCTTCACACCCCGTAATACCAACATAAAACGACGCCGGAAAATCCCGACTCGTATAAGTTAATTTCTGGTCGGCACAAAAAACCTCCATACGGATATTATTCTTAACCTTCTGCATTCTTACCTGAACATCATAAACGACATTCGCCTTAAAAGTCGCCTGGAGCGCCGCCGCTAAATACCAGCATGGTTTGCCATCCTTATATTCATGATGCCATATATTCAGCCCTTTATCATATAACACCACCTCCCAATGCTCACGCAACTCCGGCCGATTCTTCAAATCCTTCCCATAAACGCCAGACAACACAATAAGCGGTGCCATCCGATCATCAAAAGACATCCTCGAATGAATTTCAACCGGCTTCGTCGTCTTTAATAATGTCTTCCATAACATACAACTGTACGTCTGCGCCGAATACTTCTTTAATAATTCCTCCGGAGTCGCTTTCGCTGGAACACAATTTTCAATATGATCAATCTTCTGAATCCAATCACCAAAATAATCCCACCGCGGACTTTTTAACAATACCCAATCAGACCGGCTCCATTTTCCAGATACAAAGTCACATCTGAATTCCGATGAAAAAACAACCATAGCACTCCATAAACAAATAATAAATAAAGCCTTTTGCCTCATGTCAATCCTCATCGTTACTCCTTTTCCTACTAATAAAACCATAAAATCTTACTTAATTTAACACTCTTTTCCAAAAAAACATTCGCGATTTTTGTTTTCGAAACGATTCATTACTTTTTCACAGCAGTACAAAAAAAAGCACCCTTCCCCCAAAAAACAGCCGCTACCTTTAAAAAATTCAAAACATCGAACCATTTTATCCTTTTTTCTTTTCCAGGGCCAAAGAATCAGAAATAGTTCACACTAAAATCAAGTTTTTGGGTGAAACGGGGACATTCATATCGGGGCCGGTGGTCCACAAGAAATGAAAATGCGCGAAGCCCGACTGCATCTGCAACCGGACAGGTAAGTTGCACACGACGTATGCGGTTCTGAGCAAGGTTCATGACAAGACTCGGAGCGTCTACGTTCCCGTTGCAATAGTGAATGAAGTAAAAGGATGGGTAAAGCAATACAAAAAAATTCAAAAGGTTTTAAGGTCAACGCGCTTGCCGGGCAAATTATACGATTGCAGGGCCCTCTCGCCCGGGTCAAAAGCAAAAAAAAGGCGAGCCGAACATCAACGCCACAGACCCATCCGAATCATAGGGACGTTAGAACCGGACTGCCGAACTCCGCCCTAGTCCAAAACCCGTGCACATAATAGATAAAATAAAGGCCGCCAATCACTTTCAA
Source organism: Lentisphaeria bacterium (assembly GCA_041669565.1). GTDB lineage: Bacteria > Verrucomicrobiota > Lentisphaeria > Oligosphaerales > Oligosphaeraceae > JBAYAV01. Next base: position 6,033 of record JBAYAV010000108.1, on the reverse strand, counting down.
AACATCAACGCTTATAGTTAGGTGTTAAAAGAATAAAACCGCGGCCATAGGAAATCAATACCCTCGTTTCATGACTGCAAACGAGGAAAGATAAAAATGTATTTTTCAAGATTCTGATTCTTTTCAACTGGATATTTTTAAAATTTCAAATTAAAAGATTGATATTTTTTAAATTCGCATTATGTTCATGACAATGGTGGTTAGCTAGGTTGACTGTTGCAATTATAGAAAACAACGACCTGTTATTTACAATACTATATCGATATGTATTATTGTCCTAGTTTCGTAATAATAGAATTGGTTTCAACAAAAAAAGGAAATTTTCACAATGTCTCGAATATTAAAGATCGTATTTATCGTGCTCATGATAAGCTGTGTTATCTATGGTGAAAGTCAGATAACTGTATTTGGCAATAGTGGTTTTCTTAAATTAGAGCAGTATAATTTAAAAGTCAATCGATTCGTTTTTCCAGAAACGCAAAAAGAGTTAAATTCCGAAAGCAAATTGCGGATATGTGAAAGTCTTGATAACTCTCTTTTTGTCTGGCTGGGAGACCATATAAGTTCCAAAGATTTGGGCCTGTTATTCAATAATACTGAAATCGTGAATTGCTTAAGTGAGTTATTAAACCGCAAGGGCATTATTTATTTTGCTCCAAGCGAATCGAAAATTATATCCGCAGTGCCGGTTTCGATGAATCGGTGGTTAAAGTCCATCCATATAGGGCAAGCCTGGCAGCTTGCTTACTATAAGAATACTTCAGAGAACCGAAAAGAAAATATCGTAAAAGCATTTTTAACTAAAAAATTTGAAAATTCTATTTTTAATACTCCCCATAAAAACTTTAGCGCTTTAGCGGTTCGCCATTTCGGAGATGTTACAAAAAAGACAAATTTGAAAGCGTTAATGCAAACTCCGGATGGTAAATTTACGACCATGGTAGTTGGAGAAATACCGGAAAAAGGACGCGTTATATTTTCCAATGCCTATGATATTGATCTTGTCACCATGAGCCCATTTCTTGAAAATATTTTAATGGGGTTATATGATAATTTTCGAAAATTATCTCTACGACAACGATTACCGGGGACAGAAAGTATTCAGAAACCAGCTTGTTTTATAGATCTTAACAAAATCGTTACATGCCCTTTAGTTTCTATTAAAAAATCAGTAAAATTAGTAAATCCAACAACCGTAACCGTTCGCTGTGATAAAAAGAAGTTATATGTGGCATTTCAATGGAAAGCACAACAGCCTCTTTTGACAAAATATAGCGAACGGGATTCGGACATTTGGAATGACGATTGCGTAGAAGTTTTTATAGCGGATTCTGTTAAAATTAATTCAAATATGTACCATTTTATTTTGAACAGTAATAATGTCCTTTATGATGAAAAAAATTTCTCAAGATCCTGGGATGCAAAAAAACTAACGACTGCGGTTAAAAAAAACACGGAAGGTTTTGAAGCCTTTTTTGAAATTGATTTAGCTGAATTAGGATTAGAGGACAGTTTTAAAATAAATTTATGCCGTGAAAGTTATAATCCGGAAGAATTAAGTGCGTTACTTTCTACAAACTCGTTTTTTTCAAAGAAAAACATGGCGGTTGCTTCTTTTTTGCCGGAGGCGTCTTTCTTAACAAAGAAGGCTGTTCCTCAAGTGCTTTCTATTGTACAAGAACCCGTTTTTAAGCGAATTTATGAAGATAGCGAGCCAGAGGATGATGCTGTAAACGTAAAAAATATTGATATGCTTTTGGCGCGCAAGGATCGTGAGTTGGCAAAAATTGTTTTTTACAATCGTACTGGCAATCATTGTTATTTTAGAATTGAAGAGAATCAAGTAAATTCAGATATTTTTAAAATAAAAGAGTTGCTACCATGGCGTGCACCGAATGGCGAAGTTTTTTTTGAAATAGAAAGCAAATTGAATGAGGCAAATGTGATCTGTGTTCCAGATGGCGGTAATTGTGTCTTGCTTATCGAAGCTTATACCGATAAAACACCCGCAAATTATACATGGGGTTTTGAATTAGTTCCGGTAACCTCAAATAAGGAAAAACGTAAAATAAAAGTGAATGCTGAAGTTCTGAACTTGGAGGTCTCTGAGACAATGCCAGATATTTATACTTTTGGCCCATATAAGAAAAGAGGGAAAAAATATAATGAATTCTTAAAAAATAATCTCATTAATATTGTCATTCGCGATACTAATATTACGAAAGTGATCCAAAAAGATAATGCGGGCAAAATTATTCTGTCTGAAAACAAAAAAGATTATTTAACAGATGAAGCGGAAATGGCAAAATTGGGAGTGAAATGGTCTTATGGATATGGCATATGGGCTGAATTTTTCCTTAGAATTGGTGCAAAACAAAATGAGACGACCTCCGAAATAAATCAAATGTTTGAAGAATATGTGAAACGCTGGGCAACTGCGCTGCATGAGGCTAATGTTGATTTTTCAAATTTCACCGTACCATTAAAGGATGAACCACGGTCCGAAGATCTTAACGGACTTATTTTGGCAGCTAAAATTTTACACAAATATGGCTTTCAAACAAATCTTACGATAGGATCTTGGAGCACACTTGATGATGTGAAAAAAATATCGCCTTATATTGATTTGATAATACCCTTTGAAAGGAGAATCATTAGCCGAAAAATGGCAAACGAAGAATTAAAAATCTATCGGAAGTATTGTAAGCAGATGATGCCTTATGTTTGTAGCACCTCCGAATGGTACTCGAATTATATGCATTATTTTCGATACCGCGGTATTCGCAATTATCAATTGGGATGCTATGGCTTTGCAATGTGGGCGGCAAATTCCTGGCGTGGCAACGATTATCATTCGGTCGAAGATTTGGAATCCAACGGAGGATGGTTGTTTCATCACAATAATGTAAATCCTGTTGGAACACTGCGCTTGGAAGCCTTTCGCGAAGGAATAGAGGATTTATATTATTTAAAACGCGCTTCACTTTCGGATAAATCAGAGGTAAAAAAGTTGATTTCAAAAGAAACTCTCCAAGCTATATTGCAGGATGGGTCCTCTGTTCAAACAAAAAAATGGCGTGATAAACTATTGCGTACACTGGCTGATTAAAAAACGCTTTTTCTGAAAATTACCAAAAACAGCGTACAATTCTCACCCTTTAATGAAAAAGTGACTGTGCTTTGATTATTGAATGATAAGGAAATCAATGCTTTGTAGATTTCCTGTCTATTCTATCACTGGAATCCCACAATTCTAGCGAAAGGAGGCTTTTCTTCTAAGTTCTTTGCTTTTGCAGAAAACGTAGAAGAAAAGGCTTTCTTTTTACTTTTTATAAATATAGAACAAATGCTCAAATTGAAAATAAGGTTGCGATATCATTTATTTTATATAATCAACAGCCTCGCAAATTGGGTGAATCCGAACAAACTGCCGACTCGTTTCTAGTTTTGTAAGGCAGAAATGTAAAATTTTGATGACTTTTAGACCGATTTGATAAAAATCATTCCAATAAATCGTTGCTTCTGAAATCGGTAAATTAAGATTGAAATAATGATTTTCAGCTTGTATTCTATAGATTTTCTTTAGTGTCGAATGAGTTTGGCAAAAAAACCGAGAGTCTTAATATCATCGCATAGTACTAAACTGCCAGAACGTTCTGCTCTAGGTATGTTTAATATATCCCGTACCCACTTGTCAATAATCGTGTATGATAGGACTGCAATATTCATTGCATCAATATTGTGTCAATGGATAATTTTTTCTATTTTATACCTCGTATTGACAAAATGGATGATATATTTTAACTCTGATTGGAACGAATTTGCTAAAAGGACCAATCATGATCCTTGAATTTTAAATGCCGACATTGTACAACTCGTATAACGCTTCGCCGATAAACAATGATGTATCAATAACGACACCACAGGAAATATCTGCAGGAGACCAAGTCAACAAATTTTCTCCTTGCAGACGTACAGAATACGGCCGTTTTGCCCACCAACTGTCAAGTTCAATAGCCGGACAGGCAAGTTATTGCACACGGCGTATATACATATACGGTCACCAGCAAGGTTCATAGCAAGACTCGGAGCGTCTACGCTCCGGATGCAATAGTGAATGACATGAAAGAATGGGTAAGGAATACAAAGGAATACAGAAGGTCCTAAAAAAGGCCAACACGCTTGCCGAGCAGATTATACGATTGCAGGTTCCTCTCGTCCGGGCCGAAAACCAAAGAAAAGCAAGTCGGACATCAACGACGCAGATTCCATCCGAATCGTAGAGACGTTAGGACCGGACTGCAACTCCGCCCCAGTTCAAAACCCGTGCACATAATAGATAAAATAGAGGCAGCCAATCAATCTCAAGTCATCAACACTTATAGGCTCGATATAAAAGGAGTGAAAACCCTGAACGTAGGAAATCGATACCCTCGTTTCAGGACTGCAAACGGGCAAAGACGAAAATGTTTTTTTCGAGATTCTGATTCTTTTCAACTTTTTCTTTCCTGAAAAAACACGATTTTTATTGACTTTTCCATTTTAACCATTATATTTTTATCAATATGACAACGTTAACACAAAAAAGAGGAAATGATCAAGCCATTGGTTACTTTACGAGACATTTCACAAGAAACAGGGTATTCGATGATCACGGTAAGTCGTGCCATTCGGGACAAGGGGTATGTTTCGCTCAAAGCGCGTAAGAAGATACTGAAGGCATCGTCGGATTTAGGGTACAGCCCCAATCGAGCGGCGCGATTATTACGATCGAGTCAATCCCACGAGATTGCTGTTATTGTAGAATCGCATGATTATCTTCATGTTGAAAAATTAGCGGGCATCAAGCAAGGCACCGCGGATTTAGGGTATAATTTATCGATTCATTTTTCGGATCCGGATTTTCCGCAGAGTTGTTTATCGTATTTAAGTCATGAAGTTTTAAATCAAGCGCCGAGTGGTGTTGTACTGATTGGAAATTATGAAGAGTCTGAAGTACAGCACTTATTCAAGGGTTATACCAACCTGATTTGGGTTAATACGGATCCCGTTTTGTTTTGCGATTGCGTTTACATTGATCGTCAGCAAGGGTTAAAAGATGGTGTTTCCTATTTACATCAGCATGGTTGTCATCGGATTGCGCACACGCCGATAAACAATGACTTTGCCAACAAGCGTTTATTAGGGTATCGCGAAGCCATTAAAGAGTTTAATTTACCGGAAATACTTTATTATATTCCCGACATATCGCGGTATTCATTACATGCCATTTATGATTTTGGCATTCAATTAGTCGGAAAATTAATGGAGAAAGATAAGGCAGATCGTCCGGATGGAATTTTGACATCCGATTACGAAGCATTAGGGATACTCACCGGCTGTCGGCGTTATGGAATAAAAGTTCCGGAAGAGTTATCGGTCATTGGGTTTGACAATCGTGAAATAGCAGAATATGCGGATCCGGGTTTAACGTCTTTAGCGCAGCCCAGCAGAGAAGTTGGTCAAGTTGTTGCAGAATTACTGTTGCAGCGGCTTCAGGATTCATCGTTGGAGTTAGCACCGCGAAATCGTAAAATTCCTATGAAAATTATGGTACGTCAATCGACTAAATGAGTCTTTATTAAAAACACACTCAAGAAAGGAAAGAACATGAAATTGGAAGTTAAAATTGGTATTATTGGTATGGGGAGTCGCGGATGTGCTTGTTTTGGCAAGCTGTTGAGCGAGCGCAAAGACAGCAAGATTACAGCCATTTGTGACATCAACCCTGTTCGTTTAGAGGCTGCCGCGGCGGATTTAGATCATCCGAAGACTTATTTAAAAGCGGAAGACATGCTCAAAGAAGAAAAACTGGATGCGGTTATTATCACCGTGCCTGATTTTTTGCATGAAGAGATGGCCATTCTTGGGCTAGAGAGCAACGTCAATGTTTTAATTGACAAGCCATTAGCAACCACCGCCGCCGGATGCAAACGCATTATGGCCGCCGCTGCAAAAAGCAAAAAGACCATTATGATTGGGTTCAATTTACGC
>JBAYAV010000107.1:0-8722 GCA_041669565.1 Lentisphaeria bacterium | reverse complement strand
TGCGAACTATTTCTCATTCTTTTAGACTGCAGCCTTTGCAAATAGAAAAAGTAAACGCACACTTTTTTTGCGTTTACTTTTACAAACCATGTATGGTGCATTCAATCTTACAAATGGCTGCATGTGCGTTTAATATTTAGCTCCAAATGGATCGATCTCCTTAAGAATCGCTTTGTTTTATGATGTTCAAGAACCGATCTTTATACTTCATCGGTCCTGTCAACAGGGATATAAACAGCCTTCGTTTTTTCGGCAATCTGTTGGTTAGCAGGCAATAGGGATGTTTTGGTCAACCATTGGCAGGAGCGCATTTTTTACTCCCGTATTTACGCTCTGTCCGAAAAAACGAGTCCGAAACGAACATCTTTCTCTTGTTCAACTCTTTGATGCGAGCCTTATAATCAAAAACGCTGTCCGGACGATTGGGCGGACAGCGTTTCGATCTTTTATATTAAGTTGTTAAGACTTTAGCCTAACGATGCCACAATCATTGCTTTGATTGTGTGCATGCGATTCTCGGCTTCATCAAATACTTTTGAAAAAGCCGATTCAAAAACATCATCGGCAACTTCAAGTGCGCCGGTATCTTTGCTGACTTCGGTGTTGCGGTCATGAAACGCCGGTAGACAGTGCAGAAAAATGACTTTATTCGATTCTAAATTTCCTGTGTGGCGTACCATCTCCATGTTGACCTGAAAGGGCCGTAATAGTTTTAAACGTTCTTGAAACAAGGCCTCTTCGCCCATGGAAACCCAGACATCCGTATAAAGGATATTGGCGCCTTTAACACCGTTGACGGGGTCATGGCTAACGGTTATCGTACAATTGTTGCGTTTCGCCGCTTCCTGCGCCATGGCCAGAATCTCGGGCGCGGGAGAGAGCTGTTGGGGACAAACATTAATCATATTGATGCCGGCTTTTGCACAGCCAATCATGATAGAGTTACTTACATTGTTGCGGCCGTCGCCGACAAATGCGAAAGTCAGGCCTTTTAAATAGCCGAAATGCTCTTTAATCGTTTGAAAATCCGCGAGAATTTGAGTCGGGTGCCATTCATCGGTAAGACCATTCCAGACAGGGATGCCAGAATATTTAGAGAGATCTGTGACCACCTTTTGGCTGAAACCGCGGAAGAGAATTCCATCGAACATGCGTCCGAGGACTCGTGCGCTGTCGGCGGTGGACTCTTTTTTCCCGAAATGGGTGCCGGTTTGGCCAAGGTATTCGGTATGTCCGCCTTCGTCATGAACGGCGATTGCGCTGGCGCAGTGCGTGCGTGTTGAGGATTTCTGGAAAATAAGGCAGATATTTTTGCCTCGGATTGCGGGGTCGTCCAAGTACATTCCTGATTTTTTCCGTTTTTTTAGTGCGATGGCAAAATCGACAAGCCCGAGTAGTTGTTTATCGGATAAATCAGCGAGGCGCAATAAACTTTTTCCTTTTAAGCCTAAATCAGGTATTTGCATTATAATTCTTCATCCTTTATTATCGTTTATTATTCTTAGTTTTAATTGTAAAAGTAGGGAGTATACTATAATAGCTCGATTGCAGAGTACAACGAATTTTGTATTTTCTTTTTTGTCTTCTTTTTTTTATGTTTTCAGGATAGGAAAAGAGAACGATTTTTTAGAGTTGTAAAAACAGAAATAAAATATATATTAGTTTATTGTTTTTATCAATTTAATTTTAGTGTTTATTTTAATGGAATATTTGGTGTTTTTGCATGAATAAAACAGATCAAGAGCGTATTGTTATTACGGGTGTGGGCTTGACAGCTCCCAATGGAAATAATTTAACTGAATTTAGACAAAATTTATTAAATGGAATTTCGGGTGTTGAAGACTACAATATTCGCTACTTTGGGGATACTTATGCGGGGTTATGTCATTTTGATCCGTTGAAATATCAGCGTAAAAAGGAAGTCCGCATTGGTACGCGTGCCGGCTCTATTTCGATTTATTGTGTTCATGAAGCTTTGGCGGATGCTGGATTGACGCTGGATACTATTGATAAAAGCAGAACAGGAGTTTATGTTGGCATTACAGAACATGGTAATGTGGAAACCGAAAATGAAATTTTTGAGATCAGTAAATATAATTATCAGACGAAATTCTGGTCTCATCACCATAATCCGCGGACTGTTGCAAATAATCCCGCTGGCGAAGTAACGATTAATACTGGCATTTGCGGCCCGCATTATACAATTGGGGCAGCCTGCGCCGCCGGAAACCTCGGTTGCGTTAACGGCGCACAGCAAATTTTATTGGGTGAAGTTGATTTTGCATTGGCGGGCGGCGTTTCGGAAAGTCCGGGCACTTTTGGTATTTTTGCAGCCTTTTCGAGCCAGAATGCTTTGGCGCATGGAATGACTGCTAAGACCGTGAGCCGTCCATTTGATAAAAAACGCAATGGCATTGTAGTGTCCGAAGGTGGTGCGATGTTCTTGATGGAACGTTTGGATCACGCAAAAGCGCGCGGTGCACATATCTATGGTGAACTGACAGGATGGTTTTGCAATTCAGATGCTACCGATATGGTGTTGCCGAATTCGGAGCGTCAGATTCAGTGCATGAACGGTGCCTTAAAGCGAGCAGGCTTAACACCGCAAGATATTGATTTGGTAAGTACGCATGCTACCGGCACACCGGCTGGTGATGTGAAGGAGTGCGAGGCACTGCGAGCCGTCTTTTTGGATTGTCCGAATACCTATTTTAATAATACCAAGAGTTTTATTGGCCATTGCATGGGTGCGGCTGGTGCTCTTGAAATAGCAGCGAATATGCCGTCTTTCAAGGATAAAGTAATACATCCTACGATTAATGTGGAAGAGCTTGATCCAAAATGTGAGCTGCCGAACTTGGTTTGTAATAAGCCTAAAAAAATAGCGAAAGTAGATCATTTCTTGAATAATGCTTTTGGAATGCTCGGTATTAACTGCGTTACAATTGTAACTCGGTATGTGCCGTGATGCTGTTCCTTCGGGAGGGCAGACCAATATATAGTGAACGTACATTAATGAAATATATAGTTGAGAGTAAATTAATCAAAACATGGAGAGTAGAGTTATGACTAGAGCGGAAATTTCCAAGGCGATCGTTTCAATTTTAGATGAGATTGTTCCAGATGAAGACTGGGCAAGCCTGACACCGGAAGCAGATCTTCGTGGAAAACTGGAATCGATGGATTTTCTGGATGTAATTATGGAATTGCGGAAACGCTATAGCGTGGAAGTACCGGAAGCAGATTACGGACAATTTGCGACACTGAAAGGCTGCGTCGATTATCTTGAACCAAAATTGACGGATCAATAATTTTTGAAATAATGACGCGGCTGAACGGGAAACGATTCGCTTGTTTGACAGAAATTGAAAGAAGAAGAGGCAACGATGGCAGCATTGGAAAATGTAAATACTCCCCCTAAAAATCATGTAATGGTTCTTGATGGACAGGGGTGGATTGGATTAGTCGACCAAATGGGGTCGGAAATAACGGTTGCGAATGCTGCGCGAGTTTCTTTTGGCAAGATGCGCCAAGAAATGGATAACCGCGATGTGACACTGGTGAAGTATTTGATGGAAAATCATCATAATACCCCTTTGGAACATGTCGTTTTTACGTTTCTTGTGCATTGCCCGCTTTTTGTGCGATCCCAATGGCATCGTCATCGGACGTGGTCTTACAATGAAATTTCACGGCGTTATACGGATACGGATTTAGAATTTTATGTTCCGCCAATATTGCGTGCCCAGGCCGAGAATAATCGCCAGGCGTCCGTTGACGCCGGGGCGGCTATTGATCAGGATCAATGGCGTCAGGTGATCAAGGACCACAACAAAAGCTCTTTGGCTCTTTACGATGAATTATTAGCCAAGGGTGTTTGCCGTGAACAGGCTCGTGGTGTTTTGCCGCAGAATTTAATGACGACATTTTGGGCAACGGTCGATTTAAGTAATTTATTGAAGTTTATAGAATTGCGTGCAAGTGATCATGCACAGTGGGAAATTCGGGTTTATGCTGAGGCGATTAAGGATCTGATTCGCCCTTCAATTCCGCATATCGCTGAAATAGCGGGCTGGTAAATTATAAATTTATAATAGCTTTACGATCCCGTTGGTTTGAATGAAAAATGGCGTTTATTTTTTAATAAGCGCCATTTTTCTATCTTTAAATGATTTTGTTGTTTGTTAATTGGAAATTATGAGAAAAAAATTTTTAGAAAAGCATCTGAACGGGATGGGGGGGATTATTGCGCTATTGCCAATTGCAATCCCGATGATTGTATCGAATATATTTGATACTCTGATGACCGTTATTGACCGCTTGTTTATGGGCTATGTCGGCAAAGAGCAGATGGCCGCTTGTATGGGCGGCGGGCTAACCGCATGGGCGTGCATGACGTTTTTTGTTGGAACGGTTTCTTATGTGTCGGCGATGGTGGCACGAAGTTATGGTGCAAATAAAAAGAAAGACTGTATTCTAATTACATATCAGGGACTTTATTTTGCGATTTTAGCCTATCCACTGATTCTATTGCTTGGTTTTTTTGCGTCGATGACATTTGTTTGGGCGGGGCATGATCCTGTTGAAATTAAATATGAGTTGATTTATTTTAAGTATATGCTATTGGGCTCTTTTTTGGCTGTTTTGCGTATGGCTTTGGCGTCCTTCTTTTCGGGAATTGGCAAAACGGCCGTGATTTTGCGTGTCAATGCGGTTGCGCTTGTGGTTAATGTTGGCGCGAATTATATTCTTATTTTTGGCAAATTTGGCTGTCCTGCAATGGGAATTCATGGTGCTGCAATCGGCACACTTTTAGCTTCGGCGACCGTGACGGGGCTGCTTTTTATGAAGTTTTTGAAGTATTCTCATTTGAAAGAATATTTTAATCGGAATGCTTGCCGTTATCAGTCCAGAATTATAAAGTTATTACTGCGCTTCGGGGTTCCAACTGGAGTTGATAATATGCTGGCAACGACAGCGTTTACGGTTGCTATTTTGTCCTTTCACGGTTTTGGTGCGAATGCTGCGGCGGCATTGACGGTCGTGATGAATTGGGACTTGTGTGCCTTTCTACCCATGCTTGGTATTCAAATTGGGGTGATAACGCTTGTTAGTCAGTGTTTAGGCAAGGGGAATAAGCACGAAGCGGAGCGGGCGGCTTATTCGGGGTTTAAGATCGGCTGTTGTTACTTGTTCTTTTTAATAAGCTGTTTTTTGCTTATCCCGCAAATTTTGATTGGTGTTTTTACGCCGGCGAACCAAGGGATTGATTATGGTGATGTGATTCAAATTGCGATACCGATGCTGCGTTCGGCTGGATTTTATCTTTTTTTTGATAGTATCAATACGGTCTTTTCAGGTGCGTTGCGCGGGGGTGGCGATACGATCATTGCGATGGTAATCGGCGTTATTTATCGTTGGTTTTTGGCAAGTATTCTGCTGTTTACAATTCATGTGTTAAAATGGCCCATGATGAATTGCTGGTATAGCTGGATTGGCTTCTCTTGCGTGGGAGCTGTCGCAATTTATCTTCGCTTCCAGACCGGGCATTGGAAACATTTTAATATTTTGGGAAACGATGAACAGAAAGTGGAGGCTGGTTGAAATAGCTCGTGAACTGATTTGATGTGCTGATCCACTTTTTTAAAAAAGAAAATAGAAAGACAGAAATGTCTGATTTGAGAATATAGAAAAGACTTATATGAAAAATAAATTTTGGGCTCGACATTTTGAGGGCATGGGGGGGATTAAAGCCCTGCTGCCCATTGCGGTGCCGATGATCTTGTCAAATGTTTTTGATACGGCGATGACCGTTATTGATCGCTTGTTTTTGGGGTATGTGGGTAAAGAACAGATGGCCGCATGCATGGGGGGCGGCGTGACGGCTTGGACCTGTATGACACTCTTCGTGGGAATTGTCTCTTATGTGGGGGCGATGGTGGCGCGGAGTTATGGTGCCAATAAGAAAAAAAATTGTATCGCTATCGCGTATCAGGGGATGTATTTGTCTCTTTTCTCGTATCCGCTGATTTTAATCATTGGCTTTTTTGCCGCAAAGAGCTTTGTTTGGGCGGGACATGATCCGTTGGAAGCACGATATGAGTTGATTTATTTTCGCTATATGATTATTGGCGCGTCGTCTTTAGCGGCGCTGCGAATGACGCTTGCGTCCTTTTTTGTGGGATTGGGTAAAACGAAAATTATTATGTATGTAAATGCGGTTGCACTTATTACGAATGTGGGGATAAATTATATCCTTGTTTTCGGTAAACTAGGCTTCCCGGCATTAGGAATTCATGGCGCGGCGATTGGTACGCTGGTCGCGGATGTGGTGATTACCGCACTACTGTATTTTGAATTTCGGAAATATTCGCATAAGAAAGAATTTGAGAATGCGACAGCAAAACGCCTGAATTGGAAGCTGATGAAAGGATTGTTGCATTTCGGCAGCCCCACGGGGTTGGACAATATGCTGAGTACCTCGGCCTTTGCGGTGGTCGTTTCATTGTTTCATGGATTTGGGGCTAATAGCGCAGCGGCATTGACCATTGTCCTGAATTGGGATATGTGTACGTTCTTAGTGATGATGGGAATTCAAATTGCGGTCACTTCACTTGTTAGCCAGTGCCTGGGAGCAGAAAATAAGGACGAGGCCGAACGGGCTGCGTATTCTGGTTTTAAAATAAATTTTTGTTTTGCCCTTGTTTTTGTTGTTTTGTTTTTGGGATTTCCGCGTGTTCTGGTGAGCCTTTTTACACCGGAAAATCAAGGGATCGATTACAGCGGGGTTATTTCACTTGCTGTGCCAATGCTCAGGGCTGCATCGTGTTATCTTCTTTTTGATTGCTTTTATACAACCTTTTCCGGCGCACTGCGTGGCGGTGGAGATACCATGTGGTCCATGATTATTGGTATTGTGTTTAATTGGTTTTTGACCTGTGTGCTGTTGGTTTCAATCTATCTGTTGAAATTGCCCATGCTGTATTGCTGGTATATGTGGGTTGGATTCTTCTTTATCGGAGGAATATGGGTCTATCTTCGATTTAAAACAGGGCATTGGAAAAATTTTGATATCCTGAATCAAAAGGATCCACTAAAAATAATAGAAGAGTTATAACGCGTGAAAAAAGATTTTTTAGCAAAACATTTTGATGGTATGGGGGGAATTAATGCCCTGCTGCCCATTGCGGTGCCGATGATTTTTGCCAATGTTTTTGAAACCGCGATAACCGTTATCGATCGGCTATTTTTGTCGTACACTGGAAAAGCGCAAATGGCGGCTTGCATGAATGGGGGGCTAACGGCCTGGACGTGCATGACTCTTTTTATTGGAATTGTCTCCTATGTATCGGCAATGGTTGCCCGAAGCTATGGCGCAGGAAAAAAGGGCGAATGCGTTTCGATTACTTATCAGGGGATTTATTTTGCGCTGTTGTCTTATCCGCTGATTTTGCTGATCGGGTATTTTGCCTCGAACAGTTTTGTTTGGGCAGGACATGATGCCCTTGAAGTCCAAAATGAACGGATCTATTTCTGGTATCTGATATTTGGGGATGGCCTTTTTGTGGTTTTGCGCATGGCACTGTCGTCGTTCTTTTCGGGTATTGGCAAAACACGGGTTATTTTGCGAATCCATGCGATGATGATGGTGTTGAATCTTTCTTTTAACTATATTTTCATTTTTGGAAAATTGGGCTGTCCTGCACTGGGAATTCACGGTGCGGCCATCGGTCGCTTGCTGGCATCGCTGCTGGCGACGGGGGCTTTCTTTTTTGTCTTTATAAAATATTCACGAAAAAAAGAATATGCGAACTCAAAAGCCATGCATTTTAATCGGCATATGATTCGCCCATTGTTGCGTTTTGGCGTACCAAACGGGTTGGATAATATGCTTTCGACATCAGCTTTTACGGTTGCGATCTCTTCGTTGCACGGTTTCGGAACGAATGCAGCAGCGGCTCTGACGGTTATTATGAATTGGGATTTGTGCGCCTATTTGCCGATGCTTGGAATTCAAATCGGTATTATTACGCTGGTGAGCCAATGTTTGGGAGTAGGCAATAAAAAGGAGGCGGAGCGGGCCGTATTTTCGGGCTTGAAACTGAATCTTTGCTATTTGGCGGTTTTGCTGACTTTGTTTTTAGGCATTCCCCGAATTTTAGTGGGCCTTTTTACGCCCGGAAGCCGCGTGATCGATTATAGTGAGGTCGTTACGCTGGCAATCCCGATGCTGCGATCGGCAGCATTCTACTTGTTCTTTGAGGGTATCTATATTAGCTTTAGGGGCGCGCTGCGTGGTGGTGGTGGTACGCTGTGGGCAATGATTGTGGGAATTGCCTTCCATTGGCTGATGGCGGGTGTGCTGCTGGTTTCAATTCATGTTATAAAATGGCCGATGCTGAATTGCTGGTATACATGGGTCGCCGCATCCGTTGTGGGAACTGCCGTAATGTATTTGCGATTCAAAACGGGAAAATGGAAGTGTTTTGATATTTTAGAAAATCATAAAACGAAACAAAAAGCTGTTAGAGCATAAGAAAAGAAGTGAATAAAGAGTGAATTGGCATAAAATACATTTTACGGGATGCGGGGGAGTCGGCATGGCGGGATTGGCGCATATTGCGGCGGATCTCGGCATTACTGTTACCGGCTCGGATGTGGTGAGTTCGAAAATGATTCAAAGTTTGCAAAAACGCGGCTGTCCTGTGGTTGTTGGACATTG
>JBAYAV010000106.1:0-8772 GCA_041669565.1 Lentisphaeria bacterium | reverse complement strand
TATAGACCCCCTTCGTCTCTGGAATAAAGAGGGTGCCGATAAAAGAAAGTGCTGTTGGAAGTAAGAGCAATAAAAATAATGTCTGATAGGCAGCTGCTGGATAAACTGTTATGGCGCCTGTTTGAGGAACGCCGTTGGTAAGGAATGCATCCAACATAAGACCAATTAGCATGGCAAGAAATGCCGGTAAAAAATTACAGGCCATATTTATAAATGCCGCGGATTGTGTTGATGCTGATTTTTTGTTGACTTCTTGTTCAAGCATGGTGAATATTATAAAGGACCCCCCGCATACTGCATAAAGAATATACCCTGTTACAAAAAGAATGGCCGACGGCTTGCAATAGGTGCCAATGCACATCATCACTGTTACTAAAAAACAAAGAAGCGAAAAGAAAATAATAATCGGCTTTCTCCTATTATGAATAATCCGGCAAAACGTTGAGGATAAAAACAGGACGCTTATGCAGACAATGGTTAAGGCAAAAATGGTCGTCGCAGATTGTGCTGAACTCATTTTGACAAAGTCTTCAAGAATTTTTTTTCCAAAAACAGACTGAATTACAAAGTAAATGGAAAAGTTAATGGCACCGCAGTAGAGAATCAGCCATGTCATGGGGTTTTTCATAATAGCCCAAAGGGGCTGTAGGGATATCATGGATTTTGCAATAGCCGTTTTTTTGAAGTTTCGTTGAGTGTAAAGAAAGAACAAATAAAATCCGGTTGATATTATAGCAACGATGAGTAAACTTGAGCGCCAGGAAATGAATTTGAGAACTTGCTCATAGGGAAGGGTACCAGTTAGGCCGCCACAATATCCAATAATGGTGATAAGGGCAAGAATGATGGGAAAATTGTCGCGTCCAAAAAACAAGTCTGCATCCCGGATTAAACTGAGATACATGGTGCTGGCGCCGATACCGGCTAGCATTCGGCAAAGATACATCAAAGAAAGATGATTGCATAGCGGAAATAGTAGTGTGCCGAAACAGAAAATAGCGCCCCCTGTAATCGTGGTTCGGATGCCGCCATATTTATCGGCAATGATGCCGATAAAGGGCTGACAGAAAGCGTAAATATAAAAAAAGGACGCGCTGAGACCCGCAATTTGTAATGCCGTGAATCCAGTTGTCTGCTGCAGCGGATTAAAAATAGTGCCTGGCACTGCTGTGCGTTGAAAATAGCTTGTGGAGTAGAGCAACACCATGGGTATAAAAATAGCAAGCACCGAGTTTTTTTGTTTGATGTAGGTTGTGATTTTAGACATTGTTTCAGTGGGTGTGGGTAAAGGGATGGGGTGTTTGGATTGGATTTTTTTCCCCATCCGTGTTTTTAGAATTGCTCCGGTATTTTATTCATTGTCTTGAAAATACTAGACGAATTTTTCTATTCTGTTAAATGGGAAATGGTATCGGGGTGATTTTTGGAAACAGAGCGTTCCTTTTGCCGTTTTTTTGGGTGGGGTATTGTGAATGTAAAAAAAGCTGGTTATGCTGCCTGTTTTTATGGGCGGCGATGCAACTTTTGTTGTTTTAAAAAATATGGATCCGTTTTCGGCGTTTCTAAATTGCTTAAGTTTACCATGAATAATGATGCAGAAATTTCAGAATTGATTTTTTTTACACAGCATGTTTTTGTTTTAATATTTTTAAACACGATAAAATACATTAAATGAATTTAATCGTGTTTTGTAAATTGGCAAGGTGCCTGTTGATGGAATGAGCAAAAAAAGCGTGCTATTTTGTTTCTTGTGAACGCTGATTTTTGAAAATGATTTATTTTGCGTTCTTTTTATGTTTGCTTTTTGTAAATTTTCTCTATTTTTTTCCAAACGAAAGTTTTTTTCATAAAAGAGTTTAATATCATATATAGTATGGGCTTGTCTCAAAAAAGAGAAGTGTTTGCGATAATAAAGAGTGTTTTTATCGCAATGTGGTTATAAAAGAAAATAACAAAAAGGGGAAGAATGTATATAGGAATTTTACTTGCTGTAGCAACAGGAGCAACTTGGACATCCTTTGGCATCCTTTTAAGCTTTACGGCAAATGAAAAACGCGATGTGATATCGTTCGGAATTTTGTTTAATATTATATATGCTGTTATCGCATTCATTTTATTGGGAAAATTCAGTATATCGCTGGATCAAAAGTTTATGCTTTTGTCTTTGGCTGTCCTCATCGGTGGTGTTATGAATGGTCTTGCGCAATATGTCATAAATCGTTCTATGACTTCCGGGAATAATGCTGCGGTGTGGGCAATTGTGCAGGGCTTCATGGTTTTGCCTTTTATTACTGCGCAGGTCTTTTTTGGACATCCCAGTAATCTGGCGCAGTGGCTGGGTGTTTGTCTTATTTTATGCGGAATTTTATTGCCGCATCTGAAAAAGAGCCCAGCGGGATATCGCTGGCTGATATTGGCTGTCACTGCTTTCTTTCTGACAGGGCTGTCCCAGAGTTTATATTCCATCCCATCGCAGTTATCTCTTACCGATGAGTCACCTCTGCTGTGGTCTAGTCTTGCGGGGTTGGGCAATGTGATTGCCTGGATGTCGGTTGCGCTGGTGACAAAACATCGTTTTTCAGTTCGCGCAGCAATGCCTAAAATAGCCTTTGTAATGGCCATGATGGGGCTATTGGCATTGACCTTGTTTTTTATCGCGCTGGATCATTTAAGTAAAGTTAATCTTGGTAATGTAGCAATTCCATTAATGGTGGGAAGTAATGTTGTGTTTTTTACATTATATAGCAAGTTTAAATTGCGTGAAAAAACATCGTGGCAGACCTATGCCACGATTATTGTGCTGATTATCGGATTGATTTTATTGGCATTTAAATAACGTATCCGCAGTCGATTTTTCACTACTTAGTGGAGAATATTTTTTGTAGCGCGGTCTGAATTTTCCATTCTGGCTTTTGGGGTGTTCCGGTAAGATTTGCCTGGAATACCCATGACAGTGGTTTTAAGACAGTAGAAATAAAATAGATGGATTTGAGTGCTTGTCCATTGATACAGAAATCTAATTTGTTGTCTTCCCAGCTGTACACGCCGTCGCCGCTTAAAGCGATCAGCGTGCCATCTGTTTTTAATTGTGTGACAATTAGACGATCGCCATGAAAATTCATATCGGCATCCAACTGGGTGATTTCGCCTAAATCAGCAATTTTGCTTTTCGAAAAAAGGTGGAAACTTCCAGCGGATATCAGTTTTCCTAAATTTGATAAGAGTGGAATTTTCCAAATATTAGCGTTATAGACCGTTACATGTGAGTCGCCTTCCAGGAGCAGTGGCCGGCCGGCCCAGTTGTAATAAAAACGAAGTTTCCCATTGGTGTCCACGGAACCGCTATGAATCGATTGTACAGAATCGGACAATGTATCATTGCTTTCCTTCAAAAGAGTTGTCGCTTCCTGAAGTGGAATTTTGGTAAGATAAAATTGAGTCTCGCCGGAATTTGTGTTTGCGTCATAGAAACCGGTGGATAGCAGGTTCCCTTTTTTGAGTCGGGCTTCCGTAATATTCCAGAATATTTTTTGGTCCTGCAGACTCCATGTTCCTTTTACATTATTCATTTGTGTGGTTTTATAACTTAGAGATGGAACATCAACTGTGCCGTTGAGTTTAAGAACCGGATTTGGGGTATTGAATGTAAAATTGCCGTCGCATCCGATATTTGTGGATTCGGATAATTTTATGTTTGCTAAGAGGTCTTGATATTTCGGGCTTATTATTGCTAATAGCGTTAAGAATTTCCCCTTGTAAGTAGTCTCGTTTAAGGAGAACTGGCATTGTGCAGGTGGGGGGAATAAAAGCTGAAAATGCCCCGTGATTTTATCGTCATTTGTGACAACATTAAGGGATTCCACTTTTATAGAAGTTGGCAGATCAAAGTTTGCTTTGGTGTGAATATCATGGATGATATGTTTTTTATATTGAATATTTTTTATATTGGCCGAGACCTGCATTTTAAGGGACCAGCTATTATTAAAGTCGGATGTTGAAAAAACAACGTCTTGAAACAAAAATTCTGCTGGTTGTTCTTTGTTCCAGGTGATATCTTTCCAAATGTTGTTATATTTTTCACGTATTTCGGGACTTTCAATAACCGGGCTAATTAAACTGGGTCGTCCGCATATTTTTCCTTCGTCTATTTTAATGATGAACGGGTTGTATTGCATGGAAAAATTATAATGGACGGTTTCTTTATTTTTGAGCGTATTTTGGACATCCAGGAGTTCCAGATTTTTAGAAGTGATTTTGTAATTTGTGGAGGCTTGCTGAATTTGAATATTATTGAAGCTTAAGTTTTTTGCAAGCACTGTTCCTTGTAAAACAAATTGTTCGGGTGCATTGATCGGGAATTTTTGGGTGAGCATATTGAAATGCACGGGTATTTGTTCGGTTATAAGATCGGACAGAATATAATTTTTAGGCAGGGAGAAAATAGGCTGATACGTGTTATAAAAACGAGAGATATATAAATCGCCTTCTCCGGAGGAAATGCCAAGGGTCTTTTTTTGGGGATCCAGAAGAATTTTGGATTGCAGGCGTAGTGCGTTTGTCCATTCTTTTTGTGCGTTTTCGGCGTTGATTTGCAGCTGCAGTTCGAAGGCGGTTTCTTTTTTTGCAATGAGATCCATATAATTGGTCTTAAGTGTAAATTCGCCTGCCCGTTTGCCGTTATTTAAATCAACGGTTGCTTTTTGAATCGTAAAATTTCCAGAATCTACTTGAAATGGCAGGTTGATATTTTTGAATGTGTGCCCGAAAAATTTCTCGTTGGAGTCTTTTAGGAAGCCATTTAATTTGAGCTTATCCAGTTGCGGGGAGGAGGGCTGCAACTCTAGAAAAATTTCCTGCGATTTTGCCAGCCGATTCGGGTTGATATTCGGAATCGAAAAATCGTATTGATCTAAAAACTTTAAAATGAATAATTTTCCGTGGATTTTTCCGCTGATAGACTTTTCCTTCAGAAGGTATTGTAAATTGCCTGTTATTTTTTCTTTACCAGAAAAGTCCAATGCTAGAAGTAAATCTTCGATGGCAATGATATTTGGCTGATAATTCAGGGTAAACTGACCGTGATGCAGGTTGGTGGATTTGATGTCCGTATTGTGAAATGAGAGCGTTATTTTTGCATGAGCCTCTTTTAGAGACAGGGGAGTCTCTGGAAGTACTGCGTAAATATGCGGCGGTGTGTGAAAGACAACATCTTTTAATAGCGACGGAGAAAGGAGGCCGGATTTTTGTAAAAGAGAAAAGGGGTTAAACTCGCCTTCTATCGTGCCTTGAACAGTCTTTTGTTCGATGTTGATCAAGATGTCGCTTTTAAGAATTTGGTCTGATCCAAGCATGAAAAGGACTTTGTCAAAATGGAACTTGGAATCAACAAGCGTAAAATGACCGCTGTAGAGATTCGGAATAGTGGAAGCAAAAAGTGTGGACTTTAACTGGAAAGAACCCTCCGTAAAAATGTTGTCAAGAGACTGCATGTCGCCATTTATTGTAAAATTGAGAGAGGCATCATGATAACCGAACTTATAATTACAAAGACGTGTTAGTGATTTTTCAGCTTTTGGGTGGGCATGGAATTCGGATATGCCTGTTTCCTCTGTGGGCAAAATGATATAGTTCCACAGCTTTGTTTTGTAGAAGGTCTGCAGGGTAAAATTTGTTAATGTTGTCTTGTTGTGCATTTCTATGCCATATGCATCGGCAGTTGCGGTTATATCAATGGTATTTTTATTATTGTAATGCGCGATAATATCCCCTTGACTAAATAGGATTGGAGGATAGTTGGAATAGGTTTTGAGCTTGACCGAAAAATCTTTGATCCTAAGAGTTTTAAGGCACAGCTGTTTTTTTGCCATACGGATAAAAGAAAGCTTGCATTTTAGCTGGGAAATAGCGATGTCTAGATTAATCTGGTGTTGGTCATCTTTGAGTTGTATGTCTTTTAACGTGATTCCAGAAAAAACCCCTCCTCTTATGTAGGATATAGCAAATGAAATATTCGCTTTTTGGGAAATTTTACGACTGATGAACTTACAGGCCCAATCGGGCAAGCCGTAGGTTTCGCAAAAAAGATCCGTGAGTATCACCAACGAAATAAAAAATAAGAACAAGGAAAAAAATATTGTCCAGCTGTAATGTAGAAATTTGCGCATCATTTTTCTCAATATATAAACCGTAATTAAAAAACAATAAAAGTACTTATAATATATTACCGAAATCAAAAACTTTTATTTAAAAAAAAGAATGCCTGAAAGTTAAAGACGATGTCTTGATCTTTTTAATTGAAAAATAATTTTAGGCCCCTTCTATTATGAGGAGTAAACTCCCCTCAAAAGGACACGATTTTAAATCTTAGTTTGTCATTGCCAAACCTTTCCCAGACGGAAAAGTTGTTGTTGAAAAAATAGATGTAAAAAGGCCGTTTGAGTATCGCATAGAGGCTTGTAAGCAGTATAAAAAGGCCCCTCCGTGAAAATCTTCTGGCAAATGCTGGCTTTTAGCCTCGTATTATATGGTAATAGCGATTTAGCTTAAAAACGCACGGACTTAGGTTCGGCTATGAGGAACTCATGGATTACAGGACTCTTTTGTTGAAGGGGGTGTTTTCTAATTCATGCCCGAGAACAAATATCTTTTTATTTCAATATTAGGATTTTAGGAGCTGTAAAAAAATGAACTTGACAATTTGCCGAACAGCCCCTTAATAGGCCCGTCTTTTTTTTTGTAATATTGAGCAAACTTGCCTATTTTGGAATCTTTTTTTTTGGTGTTTGTTTGTAATATAAAAATAGGATCATAGAGGGGCGAGAAAATCTATTATAAATTTATTTTTTATGGGCTCAATTTTTCTTATTGAAATTTTTGAGTTTTCCGTGATTTATTATTGTTTTTTTGAGGGGAAGTGGGGCTAAGTTTTACGGCCTCTCTTCCCCTTTTCGATCGATTCGTTTCGAGTCAACATGTATGGAAGAAAAAGAATTGATTTCTTGCGTGTCTCAAGGACTATTTCGGCAAAAAGAAAGCGAGCTACTGCCGAACATCTTTGCCTTTTGTTTCCCGCGTTTGCCTCTTTCTTGATATGATTCTGTAAAAATGCGGGAAATATGAAAGAAAAGACCAAAATTAATTTGCCTTTTGGGAATTATAGCGTAATTTAGGAGGTATATACCATGGAAAGGGATAAAAAGGGGAAAATAGGGAAATTTAGTTTATAAAGGATCGCCGAGCCTTGAGTTTGAATTTTGTCAATAGCCAAAAATTTTTTAGCGGTACGTATCCGGTTGTGATGGATGCGCAGCGGCGGTTGACTATACCTAAATCATGGCGTTTTTTGGGCAACGATGAGCCGATTCAATTTTTTCTTTTACCGGGACGTAATCATCGGCTTGAATTGGTCACATCGGAACGAATCGAAGAAATAATGAAAAAAATATTAGGAGTCTCTGTGGCAAATGGCGAAAGCATGGACTCTTTTACGGATATCGGTTCAAAAATTCAGGTTGTTGAAATGGACAAACAGGGGCGCTTTTCATTAAATCCGGTTTTAATGGAATATGCCCAAATAAAGGATAAGGCCGTCTTCTTGGGATCTTTGATCTGCGGAACGATTGTTTCCGCTGAAAATTGCGAAATAAAATCGGCCCCACAAAGCAGTAGTCTTGATATTTTGCAGCACCTGGAAGAAAAGCAGTCTTTTGGTGTAGAAGGAATAAAGTGATAGAATTTATTCATAAACCAGTTTTACTAGAGCAAGCCGTGCATTGGCTATTAAGCAATGGCGGGAAATATTTTGTGGATGGAACTCTCGGTGGCGGTGGCCATACTGAAAAGATTTTACAAAGCGGCGACGAATATGAAGTTCTTGGGCTGGATTGCGATCGAGTCGCTTTGCAAGCCACCTGTAAGCGCTTGGAGGAGTATTCTACGCGTTTATTCATGGTTAAGACGCATTTTTCAAAAATGGCGGAAGCGGTTGAGGAAAAGGGCTGGACTGGAAAGGTTGACGGCGTGCTGCTTGATATTGGCGTATCTTCCCCGCAGATTGATACGCCGGAGCGAGGCTTTTCCTTTCGGTTCGATGCGCCGCTTGATATGCGGATGGATCGGGAATCGCCGATAACGGCATCGGTTATTTTGAATACCTACGGTGAAGAACAGATTGCTAATATTTTGTACAATTATGGTGAGGAGCGGTGTTCCCGCAGAATTGCAAAAGCCGTTGTGGAACGTCGTTTGATCAAACCATGGGCGCGGACGGGTGAATTTGCTGAGCTTTTAGAAAAGATTGTCGGGCGTTCTCATCAACATGGTTTACCGGCGGCGACGCGCAGTTTTCAAGCATTGCGCATTGCGGTGAATCATGAACTTGATGAATTGAAGAATGGCCTGGATGCAGCTTATCAGGTTTTGAAGCCTGGAGGGATCTTGGTTGTGATATCTTTTCACTCTTTAGAAGATCGCGTAGTGAAAAAGTATTTACGTTATGGTGCGGCAGAGTGTGTTTGTCCTCCAGGGCTGCCGATTTGTGTCTGCGGCAAAGTAAAGACGTGGAAAATTTTAACGCGGAAGCCGGTGACTGCGGAATTGGATGAAGTTTGTGAGAATCGTCGTGCTGGGTGTGCAAAGATGCGTGTCGGACAGAAGATCGTTTAAGTTTTATAGAATTTTATAATGGAAGAATTAGGAAGGCAATAAGAAAAATGGCATTGGCAAGGCATACAAATGCAAATATGAAATTTAGCTCAGAAAATGGAATCGGAT
>JBAYAV010000105.1:0-8820 GCA_041669565.1 Lentisphaeria bacterium | reverse complement strand
GTGAATGCTTTTTGTGCCGCCAACCTCGTCACATACCTGAGGGTATGCTCCTCGTTGTCGGCCCCAAAATCAAATCACGATTTTTTCAGCAAATTGTCAAGTTAATTTTTTTACAGCCCCTTAATGATAAATACTACGCCGCGTTTCAGCAGTTCTTCAATGATTTTTACGTCATCATGAGCAGAATCCAGGCGTACAAGAATGGTTTTCAGGTAAACCCAAGCATTTCAACCATATCAAAGCACTGCTGGATAAATTCCAGCGCGCCCTTATTACTGTGCGGACCATCGGGGCGTATTTCGCAGTTAGAGCATATAGCCATGAATTCCGAGGGAAGCAAAAATCGGCGCGTATCCGTCCTCTTTTTTGTAAATCCAGGAAACGTTTTTCTTGTTCAAACCCAAGTTATCAAATAGGGCACGTCAATATCAGGTAGAATATATTTACCGTAACGAGTTCCTTCAAAACCGAATTCGGAGACTTTTTCAACCAGTTCAACATTACCAGAACGAATTAAGACAAACAGCTCCAAAATAAAGCAAGCTCATCAAAACGCTGACGCCAAGTTTCCTCCGATGGAACGACATTGAATTTCAAGCTGTCCCGAAAAAACGAATCTTGGCGGAATGGAGTAACAACGGCATAATCGTTTCTGCCGAGCACAAACAACCCGGCAACTATTTTGATGATGCCGCTATGCTTGACTTTTGATGTTTACATTGAATCAGCCTTGTTAAAACTTTTCAGACTGTTGTACAGTACGCTAATTAAAGAAATTCCATCAATTAAATTGATTTCTTCATTACTCCTGCTGTATTTTTACTTTCATGACAACCTGTTGGGTTCGATTTTTATATTAAATATTTAAATATCTTATATATAACCATATCAACAGGTTATCTCTTCATTATTAGCATGTTTATTCCATTTTTCTCACGGATTATCGAAATCATTAATAAACATGCGCATTTATTTCTGTAACACCAGGAAGCCAATGTTCTGCGAAAAATTGCTGTGTTGCTTTTTCACAAATTTTGCGTTCATCGAAAGAGCCAACCACACTCGCAGAAACACCATCCAAATCATTCGTAGGGCAATCCAGTATCCCCAGTTGACATTGCCCATTTCCATTCCATTTATAATTCATTTTTTGCAAAAACAAACCATAAGGGAGAATAACGCCATCTAGATTATTATTCTGAATAAAATGAGTAATGGCAGCCTTTTTTTCAGAATCATTCAAAAAATCCATTTTCCCATTCGTTAGAGATAAAAACAATGTAGGATCCTGATTATTCAAATTAGCAGCCTGCTGAAAACCAATATAAAAAGGATGTTCCTCATCAAGATAAATATTAATAAGCCCAATTTTATGGCAGCCTTTTTTTACTAACTGATTGTACATATCAATAATTTCCTGACGACGATTCAACACAATTACATACGATTTTTGGCATTGTTTACCGGTAGCCGCATCTTTTAAATATCCATCCAAATTCAAAGCGATCACCACTCGCGCGCCCAGTTTGTTCAAGAATGGCAACAGCGGCCAATACCACACGCTGCTAATAAAAACAAGGCTCTTGGAGTTTAAAAACCGTAAATAATTATAATCGATATGACCATAGACATTATCCGAAGAAACTGGTATTGTTTCAACCTTCGCTTCTGCATTATAGGCAGCACGCATCATACCATTTAACATAGATTTTGTCTCATGATTTACAATTTCAAAACGCGCATCTAAAAACTCTGGACATGGAATAAAATAAGTAATAACTTTATGGGTAAGATCATTTGCAACAAAAGTGCCTTTCCTTGGAAGACGAACAATCAAACAGTCCTTTTCAAGATTTTGTAATACTGGTCGCAATGTATTTCGAGCAATACCATAAGCTTGTGCCAACTCAAGTTCTCTAGGCATTCGCATCCCAGCAGCAAAATGGCCACTCATTATTTTACTTTTGAGATCATTATAAATTTTTTCTGTGGATATTTTACGCATTGATGGTACTTTCTTTTCTTTCTCAGTTCACATGTTGAATATATATCTCGGTTCAAATAATTGCAAATATTTTAAATAAAATTGCAATATCATGGTTATTTAATATTTTTTAAGAGCTGTATAAAACGGAAAAGTCACGATATAAAAATAATAATATATTGGAAACAAATTTTATTCATGATTTGCCAGAATAAAAGATAATATCCTAAAGCAAAGGGCTCTCTTTTATTCATTTGATCTAAATCATTTCAAAACGACAACATTTTTTGAATTGTTCAAAAAGAACAAATTATTTCCACAGCAAACTTCTTCCCCACCAGTGTTTGCTTCTTTTCAGAACCTCTTCCGGCAAAGGAATAAGTCGTTTTATAAAGAAAAATCCTGGGCACAGCAAAACAAAAACAATAGCAAAATAGATTTTATACTGCTGCAATAATTGTGTTGCCGTCATACCATCAGACACCAGCCTCTTGAGCAAAAGGGAAGAAACGCCACCACCCACGATCCCCGAAATCGGCACCGTAATCAGCATCATAAAGACAGAATACGCGATTTGTTTTTTTTCCGGAATTAGTTGAATAAAATATTGATTGCCACCTAAATTCATCAGTGCTGCACCGCCGCCAATCATAAAAAAAACAAGACACGACGCTGGTGTACTGTAGCGAACGGGCACAAAATACCAGATAACGGGGACCGATAGGAACATAAAATAAGCCGGAAAATAAAGTTTTCTCGGTCCAATTTTCGTAACAACCTTACTGCCAACATAAGAACATAATGCACTTGACAATAATAAGAGCATCGCATAGCCCAAAACCGCCATATCGCGCAGGGAATACCCTTTTTTTACCACGAGCATTGAAACCGGATTTACAACAATAATCATAAATCCGACCAAGAAATTAACCGGAAGGAAGCGACGCAGTTGGATATTATGCCAAAAGCCATGCCACTCCTGCATCAAAGGCTTTTGGGATGAATGAAGTAACGCTGCACTCTCATCCAGTTCTAATATGAATTTAGAAGAAACAAAACCCGCAATAGAACCAACCACAATAATACCAATCAGGCTCCAAATACTTTCAGAAAACAGCAATACAACTTGAATGGCTAAAAGCGTCAGTAGACTAAACAAATAAAAATAACCGGCAGATACTCCAAGCACTTTTCCCAAATCGTCCCGATCCGTAAAACTTGCCACCAGCGGCGCACACATCACCACTCCGGAAGCTCGAAATCCATAGAAGAAAAAGGCACCCGATAAAATACAGGCGAAAGCCGCGCCAGAAAAGCCAAGAAGCCCCAAAACACCACTAAAAGCAACAAGTAACGCTGCCACATTACGAGCCATCCAAAAAACACCCTGCGTCTTTGCAGCACCATAACGCGCACATGTAGGCTTTCCTAAAAACATCAGCAGAAAACCAATGTACATCATCGCCCCTAAAAGCGAAATTAAATAATCAGGACACCCTATTTTGATAGCCAAAAGGATAATCACAGTCTCTCCAACGCACATATAAGAGACACCATTCATGATCGAAAAATAATTATAATAACGCTGCGACTTTGCTTTATTTTCAGGAGGAACTTCAGCAGGAAAAATCATACAGACAAACCTTTTTAATAAATAGAAATGATTCTCAACTTAAACAAAAGAAAAGCACTTAACACTTAAGTCTTTTGGTGCGCTTCTTGCTTCGATTGTCCCAAACAGTGAAAGATCACTAAAAGAGACATCTTCTTTCACAAACTCAAACACCGTCCTTAAAGAAAGACAAAAGCTGGCTTTCCATTCGTAAATCTGGAATAATACCCCAGAACAATTTGCTCTCTCGTCGACGATACATCGAATGGCAAATGAAACATCCAATCAATTTGTGCTTGCTATTCTAAATTCAAACAATAGATATACTTATTTCAATTCTGAGTACATTTTACAAAAGGAACCGAAAGATTTTTTTCAGATCAGACGGCCATTTTTTCAAAACAACCTCCCGTGCCCCAGGGAAAAACAAAATTGCTATTTGCAGAATTCAAAGAATTCTAGCCTTTATAAAGTTTCCCTGTCTTTGTCACATTTGCTCAGTTACAAAATTCAAAGAATTCTAGCCTTTATAAAGGAGCACAGCTCGGCTTATCGGTTCAATAGAACACCGCGCTTTGATGCTATTCTAACAGAGGCCAATGCCTACAACACTTTCCAAGGCATGACATGACTTCCTAGGTTCTTTATGACTTTTCATTGTTTTGACTTTAAATTCAAAAAATTCATGCATCGTTCATTTTACACCCCAAAAGTCATAGCATTTTAGGATAGTTCATGCTTCCGTATGTTCTTTCTTGAAATACCAAAAAAAAATGCTATGTTTTCTATCGGGATTTTTAATTTTACAATTTTTGCCCACCCTACCATTGGGGGACCCCCTCCCCGTGCGTGAAGAGATTTTTTTCGTCCTATTTTATAAATAGATATTCTTATTAATAAACTTTGGTGCCAGCGCTTAAAACTTATAAATAGATATCCATATCAACAAACTTTGGCGCCATCGTATAAAAAAATTGCGGATTTTGTATCCTAAAATTTTGAACGAGAGGCAACTTTATTTACCGTCATAATAAAAAGCATCTAGAAGAACAAATAGGAAGTCCATTCAAGTTGTCACCGCTTATAAAATTCAATTCTTTCGTTTGAGCAACTTCAATCCATCGTCAAAAAAAACATAAAAGATAGGACAACTCTCCCCTCCCCCTATCTAGAAAAAACAAGAGACCGAATAGCAAGGCATTATTTTTTTGGGATCCACATGTACAAAACATCCGGTCATTTTATAAAAAAACACTTCTGCGGCATCGATATTCTTTGAAATCTCAAACACGGTCTGTCTACTGGAACACAAAGCTTCGTCGGGTCCATTACACAGAATAGATCTACAACTATTTTCAGAACCGACAAACGGGAAAACAAAGAAAAACAACACTAGCAAGGTACCACTTCATTTTTAAACGAATAACAAAAAAGCAAAAAATAACAACAACCGAATCTTGGAGTTATTTTACAACAATCTTATCCTATTATTTTTCCAAAACCAACTTCTTAAATTCAAAAAAAAGGAGACGCCTTTTGTCTTCTCTTTTAGCGCAAAAAATAGGATACCGGATTTTCGCATTTTCTCGTTCTTATTTTAATAAATAGTTTTACGAAAAACACGGAAAACACAACAAACGATAAATCCTAAAATTCTACAAAAAAGACAAAAAAAATCTCCGTTTATTTAAGACACCAAAAAAACGCTCCCCAAGGATTCTAGGAGGGCGCTTTTAAGGATTCAAAAAATAATTATTTCATTAAAGACTGGCAGACTGTAATTGCAGCCACGCCCGCAATATCTTCTGCAGTACAACCACGAGAAAGATCATTCACCGGTTTTGCAACGCCCTGCAGAATCGGTCCATAAGCTTCCGCGCCAGCCAAACGCTGAATCATCTTATAACAAATATTTCCGCAATTCAAATCAGGAAAAATCAAAATATTTGCTTCGCCGGCAAGTGGGCTACTAGGAGCCTTCGCTGCTGCCACGGCAGGAACCAGAGCCGCATCCGCCTGAAGTTCGCCATCCACAATCGCATCCAAACCAAGCTCCGCAACGCGGGCTTTTGTCAATTCTGCTGCTTTCGCCATTTTGTCAACAAGATCGCCTTTCGCGCTACCCTTACTGGAATAGCACAAAAATGCCAGTTTCGGTTTCGTCGTCATTAAAGCCTGGTGTGTTTTAATAGTCGAAATAGCTATATCCACAAGACCTTCGGCATCCGGATCCGGATTCACACCGCAGTCAGCAAAAATTAGAGACTCTTCCCCAGCGGCCGTCGGTTGTTTTAAATCCATCAAAAAGCAACTACTGGCCATTTTAATACCCTTTGCAGTTCCGACACAATGGAATGCACTGCGAAGCATATCAGCCGTTGACGAAATCGATCCAGCAACAAGACCATCGACCATTCCCTGATTCAGCATTAGATTTGCAAAATAGAGGCGTTTTTTTACCATTTCGAGAGACTGTTCTTCCGTCATGCCCTTTTTCTTACGGCGTTCCAAAAGGACTCCGGCAAGTTTTGGCACTTCCGGAGATTCCAGCCAATTCACAATTTTAGCATCATCATTCAGAGTAACGCCCTTCATCGATTGCGCCGCTTCTTCCGGTGTTGCCAAAATAATAACTTTTGCAATTTTATTTTCGGTAATAATCTGAGCCGCCTGCATTATACGGGGGTCCTGTCCTTCCGGAAGAACTAACGTTGCATCGGCAGCTTGTGCTTTCGGAAAAAGATTTTTCATTAATCCAGACATTTTCAATTCCTTTCGTTTTTAAATTTATTTCAGAACATTCTTAAAATGATATTCTGAATAGTGCTATATAATTCAAAAGGCCGCGTCGTTTAACGCGGCCTCTAAATCATAAATTATTTTGTTGTTAATTTTTGAGCTTCCATAGCAATCATCAGTTCTTCATTCGTAGGCATCACAAGCAGCTTAATTTTGCTGTCCGGCGTACTAATAACAATCTGTTTTCCATGCGTATCATTCGCTTTTTCATCCAACTTGATACCAAGTACTGCCAATCGTTCCGTAATCATTTTACGCACGGGGTCACTATTTTCCCCAATACCACCCGTAAAAACGATAGCATCCACTCCGCCAAGCATCAAATAATACCCGCCAATATAATGAATCAGCCGATGAAGGAACATATTCAATGCCTGTTGTGCTTTCACATTACCCTCTTTTGAAGCACCCAAGATATCACGCATATCACTGCTATACTCCGAGACGCCAAGCAAGCCGCTCTTTTTATTCATCATCACATCCATCTCTTCAGGAGTGCAGCCCGTTTGCTTCATTAAGAAAGGAACTACAGCCGGATCAAGATCACCGCAGCGCGTTCCCATAACGAGTCCCATTAAGGGAGTCAATCCCATACTGGTATCGACAACATTCCCGCCATCCACAGCTGCCAGACTACTACCGTTGCCTAAATGGCAAGTGATAATTTTAGCCTTTTTCGGGTCCAGTTTCAAAAACTCGCAACTTTTATAGTAGACATACTGATGACTCGTACCATGGAAACCGTATTTACGAATACCGAATTTTTCATAGTATGTACGCGGAATCGCGTACATATACGCTTCCGGTTTCATTGTCTGATGAAAAGCGGTATCAAAAACAGCAACATTTTCAACTCCGGGAAAAACACTTTCACAAGCTTCAATTCCACCCAAATTTGCCGGGTTATGCAACGGGCCAAACGGGATACAGTGACGGATGCCGTCTTTTACTGCCTGGTTAACAATAATCGGTTTTGTGTAAGTGCTTCCACCATGAAGCACACGATGTCCAATCGCATCCACTTCTTTAAGACTTTTTAAAACGCCACAATCCGGATCAATCAATTTTTGACAAACCACTTTCAGGGCTTCACTGTGAGTTTTAATGGCTAATTTTGTTTCAATTTTGTCTTCTTTACCGCGTTGGTATACCAAATTTGGGAAATCCATACCGATACGTTCCACAACGCCCTTACATAATTCTGAATGATCATCCATATCAAACATTGTGAATTTTAAGGATGAACTTCCAGAATTGACAACTAAAATTTTCACAAAAAAACCTCCTGATTAAAAACGAATAGATAGTATTTATTAAGTAAAACTTATACTATAAACCAATTATAAAACATCGCAAATAATAAGACTCCGCAAATGTAATTTTATCTCCATTTCATAAAAAACGCACCCTAACTAAACCACCCCACTTTTACCACTTTAGCACACTGTTTTAAACAGCATGTACACTCTTTTAACGATTCCCAAACCGGTATACTGGAATTGAATTAAGCCCAACAAGGTGAAAATTTATTATCTTGGTCTTCCGCAGATATTTCCTATGGTGTCGTTATTGATACACCGAGGTTTATCAGCGAAACGTTATACGAGTTGTGCAATACCGATATTCAAAGTCTACTAGGCATGGTTGGCTCTTTCGCAAATTCGTTACAATCAGAGTTAATAAATATTATCCACTCTGTCAACATGAAACATAAAATGGAAAAATGTCCATTGTCACAATATTGATGCAATGAATATTGCAATCCTATCATACACGATTATTGACAGTGGACACGGGATATATTAAAAATACCTGAACAGAACATTCAGACAGTTTAGTACTACGCGATGATATTATAAATCTCGGTTTTTTCCCAAACTCATTCGACACCAGAGAAAACATATACGGCACAAGCCAAAAACCGTCCTTTCTATGTTAATTTACCGATTCTAAAAGCAACGATTCACTGGAATGATTTTTATCAAATCAGTCTAAAAACCATCGAACTTTTACACTACCACAACACGGAACCAGAAACGAGTCGGCAGCTTATTCAGATTCGCCCAATTCACAAGGTTGTTGATTCTATGAAATAAATGATATCGCGACCTTATTTTCAATTCGAGCATTTGTCCGATACTCATAAAAAAGTAAAAAAAGGCATTTTTCAAGTTTTCTGCAAAAGCAAAGAACTTGAAAATGCCCCTTTCGATAGAATTATGGGATGCCAGTGATAGAATAGACAGAAGGTCTACAAAATATTGCTCTTCTTATCATTCGATGATCAAAGTACAGGTACTCCTTCTTGAAGGATGGGAATTGTACGCTTTTTTTTGTGATTTTCAGAAAAAGCGTTTTTTAATCAGCCAGTGTACGCAATAATTTATCACGCCATTTTTTTACTTGAACAGAAGACCCATCCTGC
>JBAYAV010000104.1:0-8855 GCA_041669565.1 Lentisphaeria bacterium | reverse complement strand
GCTACCCGCAAACTTGTATCGGTTGCAGAAGTAGCCCATAAAGCAGGGCGAAAGGTGGGTATTATTAGCTCGGTTACCATTAATCACGCAACACCAGCGGCTTTTTATGCGCATCGGGCAAAACGCTCTGAATATTATAATATCGGACTTGATTTAATTCACTCTGATTTTGAATTCTTCGGCGGCGGCGGTTTCGGAGGTATTGTGGATGATAAATCATCCGCTGAATATCAGGGCGATCTCTATGCTCTCGCCGAAAAAAAAGGCTATCGCGTCGTGGAAGGGCGCGATGCATTGAACGCACTTACGAAAAAAGATAAAAAAGTCCTAGCCCGCGGTTGCTTCGGCGCTTTGCCGTATACGATCGATGCGAATAAAGAAGTCCCAACTTTAGAAGAATTTACCGTAAAAGCAATTGAACTTCTTGATAATCCCAATGGCTTTTTTATGATGATTGAAGGCGGTAGCGTGGATTGGGCCGGACACGGTAATGATGCCGCAACGAATATTACCGAAGTTATTGCCCTGGATAAAACGGTAAAACGTGCCTTTGATTTTGCCAAAAAACACCCCGATGAAACACTGATTGTGGTTACCGGAGATCACGAAACCGGCGGAATGACAATGGGATTCTCCGGCACTGGATATGCCCTATATGTTGAAAGACTGGCACATCAAAAAGCCTCTATCGGACAATTTAACTTAAAACTGATACAAGAACAAATGAAAAATATGGATATGACATTCGAAGATGCTAAAAAATTGCTGCATCAGTATTTTGGCTTCGAGTATACCGGAACGTCACCCATGCTGCTGACAAAGTCGGAACTTGAATTACTGAAACAAGCATTTGAAAAAAGAAAATTAGCAGAAACCGCACGAATGATCATTAATAACAAGGCTGGAATCGGCTGGACCAGCCATGCCCATACGGCTTTGCCAGTACTTACCACGAGCTACGGTCAAAAATCGGAACTGTTTACCGGCTTTTTCGATAATACCGACATCTCTAAAAAACTAAAATCACTGCTGAAATAAAGTGAATCTTAAAATTAAATTATCGAAAAAGGACGGAATCTTTTTTGCGGTCATCGCAATAATTTGCGGCGGGCTGTTCTTGATACCGGCACCCCAACAACTGACCAAACAAACCGGTATCCGCGAAAAAGCGGAGGTCCTTGCTGTTGATAATAGCGATTTGCAGGTACAGGGCCTCATTCGCTTCGGTTCACAGTGCTTGAAAGTAAAAATAGTAACTGGCCCATACCGCGGTCAGACGTTTGACGCATCCAACGAAATACGCGGCCAGCTTGAACTGGATAAACAATTTAAAGTCGGAGACAAAGCCGTCGTTGTTTATCATGGCGATAGCCTGCAGAAAAATACGATTTTAACCGCGCAGGATTATGACCGGAATACTTGGACTTTTATTCTGATAACGCTGTTTTGTCTGCTGCTGTGTGTATTCGGACGCTGGACTGGCGTAAAAGCACTTTTTAGTTTTGTCTTCAGTTGTTTTATGATCTGGAAAGTCATTGTTCCGCTTGTCTTGAGGGGCTTTCCGGCCAGTTGGACGATTTTCGCCTGCGTGGTTCTTCTGACTGCCGTGATTATGTTCCTGATTGCTGGATTTACACGCAAGGGCCTATCGGCCTTTGCCGGTGCAATAACAGGCGTTTTTGCGGGATTGCTTATGGCAAATCTGTTTACGCGATTAATGCAAGTCAATGGCGCTACACTGCCTTATTCCCAAACATTGCTTTATTCGGGATATCAGTCCATAAATCTGCAGGATATTTTTATTGGCGCTATGATTCTGGCGGCCTCCGGTGCGGTGATGGATCTGGCAATGGATATTGCGTCCGGCGTGGAAGAAGTTGCGCATCATAATCCTAAATTATCCCGCAAAGAACTAACGGCATCCGGCCTGCGGCAGGGACGGAGCGTGGTTGGAACGATGACGACAACATTGTTGCTGGCTTACTCTGGCGGGTATATCACGCTACTGATGGTTTTTTGCGCACAGGGGAATACGCCGATGGATTTTATTAATAATCCGCTTGTCGCTGCTGAAATGGTAAAGACCCTGATTGGGAGTTTTTCTCTTATCCTTGTAGCGCCTTTTACGGCGTTCGCTAGCGGCTGGATTTTTAAGAAATCGAATGTTCAATAGTGGGTATAAAGTTGCAGTGATCTGTATTTAGCAGACGCTAAATGTGGCTGGCGTTGATTTCATTTCAATCTTGTGTTCCTAGCTGAAGTCTTCAAGTTCGTTGTTCAGACCCTAATTATTTTATTTATCGGATCACTTTTTTAGGAACATTGCACAGGTTTTAAAACTTTTTCTTTAGGCTACAAAAAAAAAGACGCTCAATTGTTAAACAATGAGCGTCTTTTTTTGTATAAATTGGCATCTTCAAGGAGAGTTGAACTCCTATTGCCGGGATGAAAACCCGGTGTCCTAACCATTAGACGATGAAGACATAAAAAGTTATAAATTGGCATCTTCAAGGAGAGTTGAACTCCTATTGCCGGGATGAAAACCCGGTGTCCTAACCATTAGACGATGAAGACAATACATAAAGCAAAAAGTAATGGGTTATAAAATAGGCTCATTATGTAAAAAATCAAGTCAAAATCAAAAAAATAATAGAAAAAAAACTTTTTCGAAAGTTGGTAAAAAATAACACATTATAGTATGTGAATATACAAAATGAAACAAACGAATTATTTAAAATAATGCCGGACAAAACGTTACAAATTACATGCCCTAAATGCAAAAATACGATAGAAATAGAAGAATCGATGGTATTAAGAAAAGAAACCTGTCCTTATTGTCATCATAATTTTATAATTCCAAAAAAATACCATGGAATTCTATTAATGGAATTGCTTAATGTAGATGTGAAATACAGTATCTATCGCGGAGAAGATACCACGCTGGAACGCAAAAATATTGTAAAAATTTTACATGCGGCCTCGATGAATCAGAAGGAATCGACGCAAACCGCCTTCTTCGAAATAATACGAAAAGTGGCGCCTGTAAATAATCCGGGTGTGGTTCCAATATTGACGTGCGGAGATGATGGCGGAGATGCTTATTTAGTTACAAATTTCGCGGATGGCATGAACTTGCAACAAAAGAGTGAGAGTCTGGAAAGACCACCCTCTTTTGACGAAATTCTTTCTTTATCAGAACATCTGTGCGCTATTCTAAAAAAAATGGCCTCGGAGAAGATCTACCACGGACATCTTACGCCTGAAAATATTTTTATAAACAGTGAAAATCATTTGCTAATTAGTGATTTTGGCCTCGCGGTTGCGTTAGAAAAGGATCAGCAACGGAATCCTTATTGCAGTCCAGAATGCCGTATAAAGCCACAGGCCGCTTTACAAAATGATCTGTTCAGTTTGGGAGCCTGTTTATACGAGTACGCAGCAGGAAATCGGCTCTGCAATGAAGAAAAAACCGCTGAAGTGGTGTCGGATCCGCGGATTCTGAAGCCACTGAAAGAAATTCGTTCGGATATCCCAGAATTATATTCGGATTTAATCATGCAGATGCTGTCCATTGAACCGGAAAGTCGTCCGAATAGCTATGATATCTTAGAGATTGTCTTGGAGTCTGTTAAAAAAAATACCGCTGCAAAAAATGGCAAACCTAAAATAGTACTGCCGTCGGCGCAAAATAGAAGAAATGCTATATCTGTTGTTGCTTGCAGAAAAGCGCAAATTGCCAAGCCTCGCGCTAGAACCCCTCGATATAAGACCGCAGTGATGCTGATGATTTTAATCATCCTTTTTCTTATGGCGGGGCTCTTTGTTAAAAAATATGAAGATCGGCTGCCGTCGCGAATACAAAACCTCTATCGGACGCATTTAACTCAAAAACAGTCGTCGCCGTCCGTATCAGTTCAAGAGGATTCGCAGACACCGGAAAAAGAAAAGGTCCGTCAAATAAAAAGACCCAAAGAATCCCCTGAAAGTGTTGAAAAAGTTGTGATACAAAAAGATTTCCCTACATTACAACTGCCGGAACGACTGCAAAGAGAACTGAAAGAAGAAGCTGGAAAAAACGATGCCCATAAAACGGCTGAAAAAAATCCGGTTATACCATTTGTACTATCGAAGAAATGGAGCACGCTTCGCCCGCGACCGGAAGACTTTAATTTTATGAATGAGAAAGATTCCCTGCATCGCTATTATCAAGAGGTCCCGGAAAAATATCGCGCTATTGAAAAAGAACGCATCCATTATTTAGCAAAATATCATTCTTATTTATGCAGTAAACTGCGCCATATCTCTTATATTCCAGAAGGAGAGGAGTCCATCGAATTTAAAAAGGGCTTTTCGCTTCACGGCAGTATCCCCTTTTGTGATGAAAAAAAAGTAAAAATAAGAATAAAAAACGGCACGCAGACTTCTTTAAAAGAATTTCAATGGAGCGAATTAACGCAGCGACAGGTATGGAAAATTGCCGCTTATTATATCACGACTGATTCGCAGCATTATACGACTCTGACCCCGAGAAAAAAAGCTGAAATTTTTGAGGAGTATTTTTATATTTTACTGTTTTGTGATTGGTACGAAGATTATAAGTCGTTTGTCCTTTATCGAGAACGAGCACTGAAAATTTGGCCGGACGGCCAAAAAAAATTAGTCCCATTTTTTGATGCATCCCTTTTGAGTGACGATTAAAAAATTGGGCGGATCCTTGTTTTATATGCTTTTAAATGAGATTTTTTTTGAGTATGGTACTCTAAAAAGAGGACTGCTATTTTGAAAATCTTTTAACTGGATGTTAATCATGTCAACAATTCGTTTTTTTCAGATTTTTATGGCATTTTATTTGAAGTTGGTATTTCTCTTAACGCCATTTTTTATATTGGGGTATTTTTTAACGATAACACAAGGATTGGAACGAACAGAAAAAACGCATCTGGTAAAAGAAATTACCAAAGCGATTATTGTTATTTGTTTGGCAATCTTTTTTGGCGGACGCTGGATTATGCAGATTTTTGGCATTACCGTAGATGCCTTCCGTGCCGGCTCGGGGGTCCTTTTGATTCTTACTGCAATTAATCAGGTTCAGAATAATGACTCGCCAGAAAAGAAAAGAACAATATCGGCGGCCTCTTTATTTGAGATGGCACTCGTGCCAATTGCAGTGCCAATTACAGCGGGACCCGCCGTTTTGGGGACCCTGATGGTCTATGGTATGGATTATGGATTTCCTGAAAATATTCCACTGGCGATCTCTATTATTATGGCTTGTGTTACCATCGGGGTGATCCTTTATCAGGCCGATAGAATTGAAAAATGGCTGGGCCGCGGAAGAATTACAATCCTGACGAAACTGACCGGACTAATTCTAAGTGCAATCGCAGTACAAATGATCACAATCGGCGTCCGGAATCTTTGGTTTAATGCGCCATAATTTTTACAGATACTTAAAAAACAGCTATATTATAAATGGGTGTTCCTGAATAATGAACTGTTTGTTTCCGAATACCTGCTTAAATGATTTTATCATGTTTTACTCACTTTATTTTTTTATCTAATTATGGCATCTGAACGCTTTATTACATCCGAACTGAACAGCCGCGAAAAAGAAGTTGAAGTAACCCTGCGCCCGCAGACATTCGCCGATTTTCCGGGACAAACTCGGGTAAAAGAACGCCTGCAAATTATGGTGGACGCTGCTAAAAAACGAAACGAGCCCCTGAACCATATCTTGTTAAGCGGACCACCGG
This sequence comes from Lentisphaeria bacterium, assembly GCA_041669565.1. Taxonomy (GTDB): domain Bacteria; phylum Verrucomicrobiota; class Lentisphaeria; order Oligosphaerales; family Oligosphaeraceae; genus JBAYAV01. Next base: position 3,102 of record JBAYAV010000104.1, on the reverse strand, counting down.
GACTCGGGAAAACAACACTGGCAAATATTATCGCAAATGCCTGCGGCGCAAATATAAAATCAACCAGCGGACCCGTGGTAGAAAAACCAGGTGATTTGGCCGGGCTGCTTACGGGCCTGGAAGAGGGCGATATCCTCTTTATTGACGAAATTCACCGCCTGCCCATGCAAATTGAAGAATATCTCTATAGCGCGATGGAAGATTTCGTTATCGATATTATGCTGGAACAGGGCGTCGGTGCCCGCTCGGTGCGTTTGCCACTGCCGAAATTCTGCCTCATCGGAGCAACAACACGACAGGGAAAATTGTCCTCGCCACTGCGTTCACGCTTTACAATGTCGTGCCGAATGGATTATTATAATGCTCAAGATTTGCAAACGATCCTGATTCGAAGTGCGGTGGTGCTGGGAATCTCTGCCGATGCGGATGGCGTACTGGAAATCGCGCGACGCAGCCGCGGAACACCACGAATTGCCAATAATTTACTGCGGTGGGTGCGCGATTTTGCCCAGGTGCGCCATGAATCCCATATAAGTAAAGAAATCGCTTCCGAAGCATTGGAAATGCTGGATATTGATGCCGATGGACTCGATGAGATGGATAATCGCATCCTAAAAGCAATCTTGATTAAATTTAAAGGACACCCCGTCGGCTTAAAAAATTTGGCGGTCGCGGTTGGCGAAGAGGTCGAAACAATTGAGGATGTGTATGAGCCGTACTTAATTCAAGAGGGGTATCTTTTGCGAACTCCAATGGGACGCATCGCGACAGATAAGGCTGAAAAACGTTTCGGGCTATCGTCTTTAACAAATACAAAAAAAGAACAATTGCCTTTAGATTTATTCTAGTATGGCGTAAACATAGAAAATATAAACAAGTACGATTAGATTGTTTCTAGTGGTATCATAAGGAATAGCAGAAGATGAAAAGTATGACAGGGTATGGCCGTGCGGATGTAAGCAAAGATAAAAACACGGTATCGGTAGAAATCACGGCGGTAAATAGCCGCAAACAAGCAGAAATGCGTTTTACCATGCCGCGCGAATTAGCGAGCATGGAATCGCAGTTTCGTAAAATAGTTCAAAAGAATGTCTCACGCGGTAATTTAAATATTACGATCTGCTATCAGTTGGATGCGGAGAATAGTGAAGCAATGTCCGGGTTGGATTATAAAAAAGCTCTTCAAGTAGCCGAGCAGCTCAAAAGACTTGCATCCGATGCGATATTAACGCAGGGGCCACTGATTGGTGATATCTTAACGATACCCGGGGTTCTGAATACTCAAAATATTTTAATACCGGATATTTTACTGGAACTAATTCCGCAGGCGCTGGAACAGGCGCTGAAAAAATTGTGTGAAATGCGCATTAAAGAGGGCGAAGAACTTAAAAAAGATCTCCTTTTGCGCGGTGAAAATGTGGGCCAATTTGTGAATGCGATTGAAGCACAGGGCGGCGAAGCATTGATTCAACAACAAAAACGCCTGAAAGAACGCATTAAAAAACTGGGCGTTGAACTGACAATGGATGATGAACGCCTGGCGAAAGAACTCGTCTTCTATGCAGAACGATCGGATATTACCGAAGAAGTGGTCCGATTAAAAAGCCATTTGCAACAATATACGGAGTTGCTGAACAGCGAACATAATCCGGGACGAAATCTTGATTTCCTCGGACAGGAAATGAATCGTGAGATTACGACGCTGTCTTCAAAAACAGTCGATTTAAGTATTGCGCAGTATGCCTTTAAGTTGAAAAGTGAAATCGCTAAAATTCGTGAACAAGTGTTAAATATAGAATAAAGTACCTTCTGCAAAACAGGACGTTACTATGATTAAAGAATTAAACGGAATATTATCAAGCGGCAATCCCCTGATTTATCTTTTCAGCCCCGAAGAAGAACGCATTATGCGGGGAATTCGGGCAGAACTAAGCTCCGATGCACCGATCATTAAATGGTCTTGCATTGATGGTTTGGAAGGTTATCCCAACACAGAAAACCCCGTGTCTGCCTTAAAAGTGATTCTAAAACAGGACTTGCGCGGAGTATTCGTTTTTTGTGATATTGCACCGATGATGGATCGGCCCGAGGTGGTCCGTATTTTGCGCGAGGCTTTTTTAGATGGCTGTTCTAAAAAAGATCGGGTGATTCTTTTGCTTTGCGTTGATTTGAATATCCCGGATGCTTTAAAAAAAGAAATTTATTATGTGGAAGTATCGCCACCGGGTGCACAAGAAATCATCGAAATTTTACAGAAATATCCGGAATTAACAAAGGACTCCGTGCAGGATATTATGATGGCACTGAAAGGGCTTACCGAAAATGAAATAAGCCTTATTTTGCAGCGTGCCAAACAGCAGGAGGGCCTGACAACCGATAAGCTCATGGAGCAGATTTTCGAAGAAAAACAAGCCGTCGTGAAAAAAACCGGCTTCTTGGAATTTTCGCCACCGAAGTGGGATATTCGTGGTCTTGGCGGGCAGGATAATCTGAAGGAGTGGCTGATTCGCCGCGAGAAGATGTTTTCTCAAGAGGCCTATGACGCAGGTGTGCCGATTCCGAAGGGGCTGCTGATTATGGGTATCAGCGGGTGCGGTAAAAGTCTGACGGTGAAAATTATTTCATCATTATGGAAAATTCCGCTGTTCCGTCTTGATATGAATCTGGTCTTTTCCGGCATGTATGGCACGCCTGAAGCCGCATTTCATAAAGCACTGCGAACAATCGAGTCGATTGCGCCGGCGGTATTATGGATTGACGAAATTGAAAATGCGCTGGGACTCGCGGACAACGCGGAACAAATTTCGTCTCATATATTCTCTAATTTCTTGACATGGCTGCAGGAAAAACCCCCACTGATCTTCATTGCCGCAACGGCAAATAAAATTCAGGCACTGCCCGCAGAAATTTTACGAAAGGGGCGATTCGATGAAGTCTTCTTCTGCGATCTCCCAACGGCCGTTGAGCGGGAAGAAATCTTCAAAATTCATTTAAAACGCAATCATGCAAATTTGGAGGATTTTGATTATAAGATGCTCCAGGTTCTTACCGAAGGCTGGAATGGTGCTGAAATTGAACAGGCCATTATTTCGGCTAGAACAG
>JBAYAV010000103.1:0-8903 GCA_041669565.1 Lentisphaeria bacterium | reverse complement strand
CCAGCTAGCCGCGTTGATAAATAAGCCGGAAATCCTTCATCTGCGGGCATTTCTTCTAGCCGTCCAGAAAGTTCGCGAAGAGCCTCCGCCCAGCGAGAAGTAGAATCGGCCATCACAGCGACATCATATCCCATATCACGGTAGTACTCAGCCAGTGTAATCCCCGTATAAATACTGACTTCACGAGCGGCTACTGGCATATTCGAAGTATTTGCAATCAAGATCGTTCGTTCCATCAGGCTTCGTCCGCTTCGTGGGTCGATCAACCCTGGAAATTCACGCAGCACTTCGGTCATTTCATTTCCGCGCTCGCCACAACCAATATAAACAATAATAGATGCGTCAGACCATTTAGCAAGTGATTGCTGTGTCATGGTTTTCCCTGTTCCGAACCCGCCCGGGATTGCGGCAGCGCCGCCTTTGGCGATCGGGAAAAACGTATCAATTACGCGCAGACCTGTAACCAAAGGTTCCCCGAGAGTCAGTCTTTTTTTTACCGGACGCGCTTTTCGTACTGGCCAATAATGGAACATCGTCAGCGGTTTTTTAATTTCGGGATCAAGATCATCTTGACTATAACCAAGGATCTCTTCACCATTATAATCCCCCTCCGCAACAAGATCTGTCAGAGTGCCTTCCTGTTTAAAAGGAACCATGATTTTATGCAGGATACTCGCGGTTTCCTGGACTTCTCCGAGAACCATTCCGGCTTCCAGTTTTGTGCCATTTGCTAGCAAAGGCTTAAAATGCCATTTTTTCTCAACATCAAGCGGTTCGCTTTTTTCGCCACGATCAATCATAGCACCGGAGATTTCTGCAATACGCTTCAGCGGTCGTTGGATGCCGTCATAAATTGTAGTAAGGAGTCCGGGGCCCAAGCGGACAGAGAGCGGCTGTCCAGTACAAAAAACCGGCTCTCCGGGACGCAGTCCGGTCGTATTTTCGTAAACTTGCAATGTAGCAACATTATTCCGTATACGCAATACCTCACCAATAAGGCGCAAATTTCCGACATGCACAACTTCAAGGATGCCGGCATGACCCATATTTTTAGCTTCAACAATAGGCCCGGAAATTCTGGTAATAATTCCCTGAGACGATTTCTTTTGTGTTTTCATAGCAATCATTCGGATAGTTGATAAATTAAGTAATTATTCTGCCCATGCGAAAGAATAATTTTTCGTTCTTTAGGAGGAGATGAAATTTTGATTTTTTTTATATTCTACTGTTTGTGATCTTTTTATAAAAAGGTTTATTCTTCAGAGAAAAATTTTTCTCTGAAATCATTTTGCATAATATGCAGTCGATTGGCAAATGTATTATCGAATGTGACTCTCTCATCCGGGCTTTGAAATTTAATTCCACGCGTTCGCTTCAGCGTCGGGTCCAAATTAAATTTACAATCCTGAAAATTCAGTTCTGCGGCAACATTCAGAAGCCATTTTTCAGTAACCACATCTTTATCGAGTGGTGAAAACTGCGCCCTATACTCTCCGGGGCCCAATTCTTTCAAGGCCTCTTTTGCGAGACATCGGAGCGATTTTGCATTATCCTCTAGAGGAAGATTTTCAGCCTGGTGTTTTGCTCGCTGAAAAAGATCGGCGATTATTTTTTCACGATAAAGCAACCAGTTCCGTTGAATGGCAAGGTCTGTTTTTACAACAAGAGCTTGGCATTCTTTGTCCGTTTCTTCTGCTATATCATGCAGGCGTTTTTCCCGCTTGGTTTTATTTTCATTCTGCGCTTTCAACAAATTCTTTTCAACAGAATTTTGAGCCTTTGCGATTATTTTTTCGGCTTGTTTTTTACTGTCAGTAAGAATTTCCAGCTGGAGTTTTTCTTCTTGATTGTCCATTATATTTCCAATTCAAGTTCATTCCGTTATTTTTCTTCGACAATACGGATTCCCACTGCCTCATAAATAAGGTCCTGCAGAGAGTTCCGTTTTCCGTGGTTTCCCCAAATATCCTCAACCACAGCGATAAAGGGGGGCTTGGAACTCAATTTATGGGCCGTTACTTCTTTCGTAAGCATATCCTCCACCGCTTCAGTAAGGAGCAACACCGCATCCTGATGTTTTTCCGTAATATTCAGAAAAGCGGTACGCGCTTGTTCAACGTTTTCGACAACATCATAAGTTGCCCCAGCAAAACGGAAGCCCAAAACGGTATCCTTGTCGCCAATGATATGGTAGGAAGCCATGGAAAAAATTCTCCTAAGGTCAAATCTTGGTATAAAGAAACAGGCTGATCAAGAAACCAAACAACACAATACCTTCGCCTAAAGCTACAATAACAAGAGCTTTTCCGATAATTTCCGGCTTTTCAGCAGCAGCTCCCATCACAGCAGCGCCAATTTTTCCAACCGCAAAAGCACCGGCCATACAAGAAAGAGCCATCGTTGCTGCGATCGAATAATATAAAGCATCCGGAGCGGGCGCCTTCTGAATACCGGCAGTGCTATTTTGAGTTGCAACAACTTCAGCATCATGATTTTCCGACGATTCAGAATTCTGAGCCATAACCACCGCTGAGCAGAGGAAGGCACAAACCAGCACACTGCAGAAAAACACTTTGTTAATTGTTTTGATTTTTGGGATCTTCATCATTTCTTTTCCTTTTTTTATTTTTTTTCTGTGGGATTATCTGAGATTTTAAAAGGATGGTACAACATACCATTTCCTTGAAAAAATCGACTGAAAATTTCATAGTATTCAAGACGAACGCATTGAATTGCTGCGACCATTCCTTCGAAAGCAATAATAAGCAAATTGCCGAAAATAAAGACAACAACAGAAGCAGCTCCGCCGAAGGGCACATCTTTCAGCAATCCGATAATCGTATAAACAGCCAAACATAATGCCGCATGTGAAATAGCAAAAGCACCCACACGAACAAAAGAGATGGTTCCGCTTAGAAAACCCGTAAGCGTCTCTAAAATTTCCACACTCGCTTGAAGAATCGTCCCTATAAAGCCTTCTTCATAAAATGGATTATGATGATAGATTAAATTATGGAGGGGAAGTTTTAGAAAAATGAGACTCAGCGGCACTAAAATTAAATACAGATACCACGGCTGAAACGGGCGTTCCAAAGCCATATTAACACCAATAAAAACACAGCCCCAATAAAATAAAATTCCAAAAATGCCATATTTATCAAAAATACCTTCATAGTAGTGTTTTGCAAGAAAATTATTGGCAATATTCACCATAATGGCAACACTGATAAACGTAATTCCCAAGCCCACCGCGGTGAGCAACAATTTAGGCAAGTCCTGCTGCTGAAGCGGTCCCAGCCAAAATGGCTTTAAAATTTCAGATCCAAAAATACTGCCATAACAAAAACCAAAAAACATAGCACTTACCGAACAACAACAAAAGGCGGTACCCGCATCGCGAAGAGTATCACTAAATTTTCGTTTGCTGAATTTCAAATAAAGACCGATAAGCCCAAGAATCGCACCCTGTCCGATATCCCCGAACATATAGCCAAACATCGTACAAAAGGTCAATCCCACAAGAATACTAGGATCTAATTCATGATAATTAGGCGTCGAAAAATTAAGAACCAGATTTTGAAACGGCCGCCGAAGCGTTGAATTATTAAGTTTTACCGGTACTTGATCAACGCCAGCTTTCACGAGTTCATCCATATCGGCGTCAATAGCTTCAACGATTCCTGTTCCATCCGTTGTTTGGGACACCATATCACGGATATGATCCAGTTCTTCGGTAGGAAGCCAGCCTGAAATACAATAAAGATGCGCGGATTTGCCGAACAGAACTTGTGCCTGTTCCACCACTATGAGATTTTTAAGCTGGCGACGAATGGCAAGCAGAACACCGCCGTACTGTTCACTGATCCGCAAAATTTTCAGTCGATAGGCCTCCAGTTGGTCTTTCAGTTTCTGAATATTGGCAGCGAGTTCCTTTTTTTTCTCTGAAATAGTCCCATCGGTCTGATCTGGAAGATCCACGGCTTCAAAATTAAATTTAGCGAGAGTATCTTGAAGGGCCCATCGATTTTTACGGGCCGTAAGGATAAGGACATCATCGGATTCGGGATTTACTTTCGCAAAAATCGCGTCATTCGCTAAGGACTGCCGTGCTTTTAAAAAGCTGTCATGATCCAGTGTACCAGCAACCATATGGAAATAAGATAAATTACGAAGAGTATCCAGCCTTACATTTTGCAGGGGGTATTCATTCAATTTATCGTGCTCTTTACTCAAGTTGGAGGTCTTGGCAAGCAGCTCGGCGATCTTATCATCCTGTTCTTTATATTTCAGGGTAATTTTAGCGAGAAGCGCCCCCACATCGTCGGCGGACATTTCATCGATTTCAGGAGGCTTTGCTTCCACTTCCACACCAAGTGCTTTTATAAGAAGATCACAGCGCGTCTGAAGGCTCTTCAGCTTTTCAGCTTCTTCCTTTGAGTAGTTTGTTTTCAGGAGATTATGTTTTGATTGGGCAACCGCATTCACCAAATGTACAACGCCGCTATTGCCCAAAACACGCGTAATATTCTTCAAGTGCCTATAGAGCACAAGGATATTGATTTTGCACATTTTAACGGGTTGAAACATTTGGTAACTCCTGAAGTTTGATCATTATTCTTACTTTTAGGAACGTGTGTGGGACTTTTCTTCTTTTCCAATCATCATATTTATAATTTCATCATCGGGGAGCGCAAAACGGATTCCTTCAAAAATTCGGTTCAAGTTGATTGTTTCAAAATGAAGAAGGTAAGGAAAGGCAATGATGGATAAAATCGGCTTATTAAAATTTCGGAATAATTTTAGTGTTTCGTTGTACATCCGGTTCCAAAGAACGTGTTCACAATGGTAGAGATCTTGTTCCGCATACGGCTGAAGAAGCTCTTGAAAGAAAAGCGGAAGCGCATGGATCAATTCCGAAACGGATTCTATTTTATGATAAATTTTAAGATCTTTACTAGCTAATTTTGTTCCGCCGTGAATCCAGAAAAACTGTAGTTGCTGAAGCGGAAAATGATAATTATTCGCATTACGCAGTAGCATAAGACAATTTGTAGTATCGATTTCAAATTGCACCAATGAGGTTGCCGCGCGCCGCAAAGAAAAAGGCAATTCATGGGCGGTTTTTAATTCATACTGATACGCGAGCTGATCTAATGCGGCTTCTGCCCGCATAATGTCATGATCTTTTTCCAATTGCAGAACAATTTGGCGAACTGCGGCGGAATCCACACAGGGCGGAAGCGCATTCAAAAATTCTTCCGCGGTTTTTGCCTCGAAGATGGCTTTCTTTTTATAATCACGGTTCGGGATATCAATGAGTAAATCCTCAATGTTATTATCCTGATCCGGAAAAAAATGATAATTGAACAGAACTTTTAGATTTTCGTCCGCGATATTTTCAATTTTGGCTTCCAGATGCCGGCTAATCGAAGGGATGACATACTGCCGAACTTTATGAAGTAAAACAAATTGGCGCTCCTGCACTTTCTGCCGAAACGTGTTTTGGGTCACATTTGCAAGCCCATAGTCTCCCAACTGATGCAGAAAATTTTCTTCTGTTGCAGATTTTGCCAAGTCATATAATTGTTGATTTTGCGCAGCATTCGCCCACATGCCATGTAATTTGGCAAATATAAAATCGTAACCCACTGGAATTTGCTGCGTAGACATCATTTGAAGTTTAATCCATCACAATCTTTTTAAAAGGGAATATACTGTTTCATAAAATAAATGAAATAAATTTAATACATTAAGAAATCAGGATTCCGGAAATGCTAATACTTGCACCACATCCTGTTCTTTAGACGCAATTTTTTGGGCAAATTTTGTCCCATTTTCGATAAATCTTTGTTCCGACAGCCTTCTTTTTTCTTGGCACTTTTTCTCCATCGCATCCATCTTTTCATGGATATAGGCTTCACTTTCTTTTTGCAAGCCCTGCTGCGCCTTATCATTCAGAAGGTTTATTTTCAAACGGCCATCATTACTAATATTGGCGGCCGTTTGCTTTGCCTCATTTATATTTTTTTCTGCCTGTTCATCCACAGCCAGCATGCGTTCCAGTATATCATCCATCGTCAATTATTCTTCTGCTTTAATGAGATTAATAACTTCTTCAACACTTTTGGCTAAACGTAACTTATCTAAAAATCCAGAAATTGAAAAAAGACGAGCAATTTCCGCCAAGACCTGAATATGCTGCCCCGGTTTATCTTCCGAAGCAAAAATCGTAATAACAATGTAAACAGGCTCCCCATCCAAAGAATCATAATCGATACCTTTTTGGGAAATGCCTAAACCAATTAAAATATCCTTGGCTTCCGGTAACTTATTATGCGGTAGCCCTAAACCATTGGAAATACCGGTGGACATCCTTGTTTCACGCTCTTCTAAAACCTGAATCGCAGTCGCACGGTCTTTAATACAGCCATCCTGAACAAACAAATCCACCATCTCTTCGAACAGTTCTTCTTTATCTTCTGATTCCAAAGATAATTTTATTAACGACGGCTTTAATATTGTCGATATTTTCATATTGAATACCCCATTTATATTTTCTTCAATCTTCTATTTTTAAATGCTCTTTTAATATAATGCGAATTCATGATTTGTAAATAATTACAGTCATAAAAAAATAATTTAAAAAGGACTCCCGTAATTTAACTCAGAATGAGATGCTCTATAAATTTTTTTGGGAAAAACACAAAAAAGAAAAATTTGTAGCGTCTTCGAAAAGAAAAAGTTTTATATCATACGAGCAGATATCACTTTCATAGAACCCCAAATAGTTTGTCTATCACTACAGAAATACAACACCGCAACGCTCCTCCGATACACAGCCATTTCATAGAAACAAACTCTAATTATTAAAAAAAGAGGTCCCAGAAATAGTACCTATCATTTTGTTTGAAAAAATCCCCAAAAAAAGCTTTCTAGAATTGAATAATTTAATTTATATATTATATTATTTAGCTTTTATACTGTTTAGCAGTTAAAACATATATTATTAGAACAAAAACATTTTTTTGCAGCCAAAGAAAGCCGCATTATTTTACAAAATTCAAGTTTATTCTTTTTTCAAACAAATCACAACAAATGAAAGGCATTGAAAAATGGAAGAAAATTCATCCAAAGATGATCATTGGAAAATGTTATTTCGGACCACGGATTTAATTCGTGATTTGCATAGTCAACAATATCCGAATTTCTTTTGTGGAAATCTTACTATTTCGCAAATAAAAGTGGCAGGTACGGTATGCGCGCATTATCCCCATCCATTAATGCTGAAAGATATTGCCGAAGAGCTGCATTTAACGCCAGGCGCAATCTCACAGCTTGTGGAAACGCTTGTCAATGCGGATTTACTGGTACGAACGAGAAATGAACAGGACCGTCGTGCAATCAGCATTGAATTATCCAAAACAGGATTGGAACTCTATAAACAGTCGAATGACTTTTTTGTAAAATTGGCAAACAAGCTGTTTACCAAAATACCCCAAGAAAAAAAAGCAGTCTTTGTCGAGGTTTTACAAATGCTGCATAAACAATTAGTTAAAATAAATCGTAAAAAATAGAAGGAAAATAATTCAGTGAAAAAATTTTTATATGTCGTAAGTCTGTTATTTAGTTTAGGCGTTTTATATGCACAGCAAATGCCGATGCAGGCAGTAAAAGTAGGGTTGGTGACAACCGCAAATGATATTATAGTCCGCAAATATATTGGCCGTTTAGAAACCGCTGAAAAAGTGACTTTGCTGACCCGCGTAAGCGGCGATCTGTTAGAAGTGGGATTTAAAGACGGCGATTTTGTAAAAAAAGGCCAGCTTCTTTATACCATTGATGATATTCGTTATCAGGCGAATGTAAAAAGCATTGAAGCACAGATTGCCCAAGCAAAAGCACAGCTTTACTATTCAGAACGCAATTATGATCGTACCAAAAAACTCTTTGAAAAAGAAGTCGATACACAAGACACCCTAGACAGTATTTACAGTGCGTTAAAAGTAAGTGAAGCACAACTACAAAACGCAGAAGCGTCCTTGATTCTTGCGAAGGATGATTTAAAACACACCAAAATTATAGCCCCGATTTCCGGAAAAATCGGTGTTACAAATTATACGGTCGGCAATTATTTAACGCCGGCATCCGGAGTCTTAAGCACTATTATGAGTATGGACCCCATGCGATTGGCATTCTCCATGAGTAATCGCGATTTTGTAAAATTCTTTAACAATGAAGAATCCCTGAAAAAGATGGCGGAAGTTCGCATTACACTGGCAGACGGCAGCGACTACCCCCAAATGGGAAAAGTCTCTTTTATCAACAACGAAGTAGGAAAAAGAACAGATACCGTTAAAATCTATGCCGATTTCAAAAACTCGGAATTTAAATTATTACCCGGCAGCACAATGACGGTCTCGGTGTTTATTGATAAAAAGCAGCAAGTCCCCGCGATTATTCCAACCGCGTTAATGCGGAGCAATACCGGTGCTTATGTTTATGTGGTAAACAGTGATAATAAGGTTTCGATGCGATCGGTAACCCCGGGTACGCAGTATCAAGGGCTTTATCGGATAGAAAAGGGGCTCAGCGTTGGGGAAATGGTCATTACGGACGGCATGCATAAAATCCAAGCTGGTGCGACCATTATTCCGGTAATGGAGAAAGGAAAATAATCCATGTTTTCAAAAATATTTATTGAACGACCGCGTCTCGCGATGGTCATCAGCCTCGTTTTAGTGCTGGCTGGTTTGATCAGTGTGAATAAGTTGCCAATTGCAGAATATCCGGAAATTGCACCACCGTCCATTATGGTTCAAGCGGTCTATTCCGGCGCAAGTGCGGAAGTGATTGCAAAAACAGTCGCCATGCCAATTGAAGATGAAATCAATGGTGTGGATGAT
>JBAYAV010000102.1:0-8910 GCA_041669565.1 Lentisphaeria bacterium | reverse complement strand
TTATAGGTGTTTTGATTTGTTTTTTGTACTGTATTATGTAGCACAAAAAAATCTTAGCATTCTGTATGATTTTGTTCGTTAGTTATGGTGGTATTTATCGTTCATAATTTTGTTTTTATCGGTATAATAGTGATGTCTCCGTTCCAACGTCTTGGCGGGAGGTTACAGAGACGCACGGCCGTGCGTCTCCACGAGAAAATCTTCAAAATAACGTGATGTTTGAATTAAGGATAAAGGCGTTCCCAAAACAACCGATGTTTGAAATCAAAAACGACACACGTCCGTGCGTCTCTGTATGCAAGATTTTAAACGAACAAAAGCACATTACAATGTAACAAAGCAAAGCAGAACCACAGTCACCGCAATCTCGCCCAAATAAAATCCCATTTCAAAAGTAAGCTTTTTCACGGGCAGCAATTTAAACCAATGCGGAAGCAGCCAGGCTATCATAAACGCAAGCATACCAGCTAAAACAGCATTTCCAGTCTTCATCGCAATATCCCCTAACAAAATCACCACAAAACTTATTACAGCAGCCAATATCCATACGCTCGTCATGGATTCTTTTAAATTATTTTTAAGAATTACAGTTTCCAGTCCAATCGCATCCCCAAGCGAAAATACAATTAAAACCCAATACCATTGTCCCGAAAACAAAAGAAAAAACAACAGCAGAGGCCGTATTGCTAAACACCATGTAGCAACTCCTTGCTGATAAAGCAATTCCTCCGAAAAAACGGTAACATCGATCTCTTTTTTCCGAAAAGAAAGCAACAAAGACAACGGGACACGATTTTCTTTTCCCTTCGTTATATAGCTATGCAATATTGTAATAAGAGCCACGCCCAGCGCCGCGGCTATCAATCCATCTTTGATCATCCATACCATCAGACCAGCCGCTGCGGTCATAGCAAGTCCTAACAGACAACGCACCACAAACAAGAACAGAAGAACCGGTTCTTCTGTTCTCTTGTCACAGCTAAAATGAAATCTCGTTAATAATTCAACGGCTTGAATAAATTGTTTTTTCATATAGACTCCTTTATTTCACGCTCTAGACAAAATCAATCGAATGATTATCACGATTTTTGGATTTGATTAAACCGGTATTTTCCAATAGGCCCCGGCATCTTATCTTGAGAAATATGATGAGCATCACAAAGCAAAGACATAAACACATGAATTTCCCAATAGTCCCATTCAATAATAGACATCGCAAAAAGTTGTTCCAAAATCACCTGCAGTACTTCATCATCCGAACAGAGATGATACTGTTCTAATTTAACATCGCTATCCACCTTCCAGGCATTCCCGGGATCCAAAATATATTTCCGCTCATAATAAAGGCAATAATGCCCGGCATGGAGACAGACTTGCATATTAATTCCAAAGGAATAAGCAATATACTGTGTTATCGCGCAGATAATAACAGCTGCTCCGCAATGACTTTCCAATACATCACCAAGAATATAATTACCAAGATCCATCCAATTTTTCGTAGCACAGGTAAAATTTTCTTCGCGCATAAAGCTAATCACACCATCTGCAATGGCCTCATGGGAACTATTTCGAAATTTTTCAACGAGCACATCGGTCATTTCTTCCAAATAAGCCGCCGCGCTTTGAAAATCATAAAGCTGATCCAGCATCAAGAGCCCCGACCACAAATCTAGTTTCTTGTTTTTTAGAAGCAGCAGAAATTGTTCTCGCAGTTGTCGTCTTCCGCCGATATGATTTAATTCATGCAGGCGTTTGCGAAACAGCGTATCGGAACTATCCTGATTATCAGCAACAATTTTAGGCCATAGCGGATCTTCCAGCAGCTGTTCCATAGCAAGGGATGCCACACAATTGTCCCCATCACGAAGAAGTTCAATCAAGGTTTGCTGCTTCGAATGAGACTTTTTTACGGTAGAAGCTGAATTTATGTTTGTTTTTCTCATCTTTTTTTCCTGCCTGCCGCTTTACTATAGTTCCGCCTGTTAAAAAATGATTTTATCAGAAAAAATAACAAAGGGGTTACTTCTGGCCCGTGCTGCCAAATCCACCACTGCCACGACTGCTTTCCAACAAGGGGCCTTTCACTTCACACATCCGCACCGCCGGCAAACTCTGAATCACCATCTGCGCAATACGTTCACCACGATGTATAGCAAATGCTTTTGCACCATGATTGATTAGAATCACCCCGACTTCACCACGGTATCCCGCATCGATCGTACCCGGCGCATTCAGCACAGTCACCCCAAATTTTGCAGCCAAGCCACTGCGCGGACGAACCTGTGCTTCAAAGCCAACCGGCAATTCCAAAAAAAGCCCTGTGGGAATCACCGCATATTTTCCCGCTTCCAATATAGAATCTTCTTTGGCCCGCAAATCAAAACCGGCATCCTCTTCATGTGCCCGACATGGTATTAAATCCGCACAGTTTTCTTCCATTCTAAAAGTAATATCTGTCATTTTCGCACCCATTTTGTTTTTTCCCCTAACCAAAGTTTATGCCTTCTTCAATCGCCGAAAAAGCTCATAGAATCGGTCTTCGTAATTCTCAAAAATACCATAGTCCCGTAATTTAGCACCGAGTTCTTTCGCCTTATTTAGAGAATTGCAGACAGTAAAATCTTTTTCAATTTCATTATGCACACTTTTAGGAACACCGCCAACGAGTGTTAAATCACCATGCCGAGATAGTTGTTGCATATGATATGGCGCGGACTTTTGCACAAGTTCCGTAATGAACTTCATCAATGAAATTTCCCACCCATCATCCGGCGCAATAATAACGCCGCGCATTTCCTGCAAATTATCCTGCGCATCCCCAGCAGCCTGATGAGCAATTTCTTGAATCTGCCCCATCACAAACTCTTCCGTATAAGCCTCCTTCCGAAAATTCAACCCATACTGCACAAATAACGCACGCTGCTTGCCACTCAACACTTCGGAAAAATATTTACGCGCATCCGCATTAAAATTCTGTATATTCTGCTGAATAAAATACTGCGGCGTTATAATACGCGGGCGCTCCGCTAACACCACGCCACTGCGCAAACAAATTTTCGATGGATTCTCCATGTCTTCTGAAAGAATCAAATATTTTACGCGAGATTCCCCAAAAGTCTCTAATATTTTTGACGGCATGTAGACAATCTCTGTCAACTTTGCCGCGTACCATAAATCTTCATAAGATGGCATTGCTTCTCCTTTTCCAATGTCATATATCCACGATCGATACCTTTAACAAGGGATCCCAATTGACATCAAATATTTTTACAGCTTTTTTTCTCTTTTTTTGCCCTCAAAACAAGCAAGAGGACAATTTATAAATATAGTATATAAAATACAGTTACACGGAAAAAACAGATTATTTATGTCAAAAAAAACATCTTTTTACATCCAAGTCCCATTTACCGCAATAGAATGCCTTGTTGTTATAATCGGCATGGTTCTTTTTACCACCCTGATTATAACCCTGATCACAAACAAAGACAGCAGTGATTCGCCCCAGCAAATAAAGCAGCAAAACCAAATGAGACGAATCACCCAAATGCTGTTTATGTACTCCAACAGCAACCGAAATTGGCTGCCGCCTCTCCATGACCAAAAAGGACTGCAGATGCTGCAATCCTGTCCTTTTCTGTCACCAGAAAAATCAAAAGAAATCAAACCGGATGCCTTTCTCTATTATGGAGGACTGATGCAAGTTGAATTCAGCGTCAATATGGGAATGCTCCGCAACCACAACGCGCAATTTTATTATGGCGGCAATACTGCATTTGGGGATGGACATGTCCAATACTTCTCAAACCAAAAAGACACCCCGTGGTACCAGACAGACTCATGGTTTCAGATGGATCACCAGAATCCAAACACAAAAATAAGCCAATTAGGCCACATACTCCTTTGGAGTCCAACTTGGACTCAATAATAACAAACAGCCCGAGTTGCATAAAAATTACAACTCCTTTTTTTACCTTTTTTGGGAATCCATTTTAGCGACAAACATAAAACGCTTTACAAACGATAAAGCGTCAACTCGCTTTTTTCCCCGCAAAAACAAAAAATCAGGAAGTTCTTTTTATTGCAGCCCCCTCATTTCAGGAAAAATATATTTCATGACTGGACGAATTCTTCTTATCAGCGACGGACCGGCCGTCCTTTTTCATAGCATGCCAATGCTGACGCTTCTGCAAAAAAACGGTTTTTTTACAGAAACCGCCCCGGCCGATTCCGCGATCATCTTTCTGTCTCGTCTTTCGTGGTCTCTTTTTTCTAGTCGGCCATGCATGATGCTGCAAAATTTAACCGAAAAGATACTGCAGGATTTTGACCTTGTTTTGGTTGCGCCCGCATCCCTGCAACTACTCAATGAATTGCGAAAAGAGCCATTCTGTTCCTTCAAAAAGCCCCTTTTAGCCGCGCCAGCATTACTGCCGCATGAAAACACGCCAAAATTTTCTACCGAGCTTAAAAAAAATCTTCCGGAAAACATCACCCTGATTCCACCGGAAAAGACACCCATTTCACTCGGAAGGACAGGTCAATTATCTTTTGCAAGCCCCGATACCTGCCTCCGCTATATCCAGGCGGCACTAACACCCCAGGATCTTGCTGGACAGACGGTGCTTTTAACCGCCGGTCCTACGATTGAAGACATAGACCCCATTCGCTTTCTTTCCAACCGGTCAACAGGAAAAATGGGTCTGGCTCTTACTGAAGACGCCCTTCAACGCGGTGCAGACGTCCTTCTTATTCACGGGCCACTACAAGACCCGATTCCCGAACACCCTCGGCTAAAAGCAATCGCTGTTCGCAATGCCTCTGAAATGTATGAACAAACCATGAAACATATCCGCGAAATAAATATTGCCATTCTCTGCGCCGCCGTTGCCGATTTTACCCCGAACGAATTTGTTCCCCAAAAAATAAAGAAGAACAAAGAATTAGGCCTGACATTATTACTGCATACCACACCCGACATTCTTGCTTCTCTTGGCAAGCTTGAACAGCCGCCCTACTTGGTTGGCTTTGCAGCCGAAAGCAATGACCTGGAACAAAATGCCCGCATTAAACTCCAATCAAAAAATTGCGACTTGCTTTGTGTGAACGATGTCATGAAACCCCACTGCGGATTCGGCGTCTCCACCAATCAAATCACCATCTACAATAAATCTGGCGAATCGGAATCTCTTCCGCTTCTTTCCAAAAAAGACACCGCCCATAAAATTTTCAACCACATTTTAAAAAACTTAAAGAACTAACGACTTATGGATATCAAAACACTCTTTTGTACCTTCGGCATTGTATTTTTAGCCGAGCTAGGAGACAAAACCCAATTAACAGCCCTTGCGTTAACAAGTAATAAACCAAATGCCGGATTATCCGTTTTTTTAGGATCCAGCATTGCCCTGATTTGTACCTCGGCACTTGCCGTCTTATGCGGTACCATTTTAACTCGATATATTCCCGCCAAGTACATAAACCTGGCCTCTGCGATCCTTTTTATTGTTCTTGGCTGCATAATGTTAGCAAGCTTTGTCGTTGGCATCAAGGAAAAAGCCACCATTTAATGCCTACACTTCTTTTATGTTCAAAATAAATCCATTAACGAAGAAACGCTTGAAGCGTTTTCGGGAGACACGCCGCGCCTGGTACTCTTTTTTAATTCTGACCCTGGT
The DNA here is from genome assembly GCA_041669565.1 of Lentisphaeria bacterium. Classification (GTDB taxonomy): domain Bacteria; phylum Verrucomicrobiota; class Lentisphaeria; order Oligosphaerales; family Oligosphaeraceae; genus JBAYAV01. The sequence goes on along the minus strand of JBAYAV010000102.1, from coordinate 3,235 downwards.
TTTCTTTCTAAGCCTTTTTGCTGAATTATTATGCAACAGTCGCCCCCTAGCGATTTATTTTCAGCACAAACTATATGTTCCCTTTTGCCAATTTTACCCAGAGAAGACATTTCTTAACAATGGCAATACCGCCGAAGCAAATTATCAGGAATTAGACAAAAATCAGACATTCCGCCAACAAGGCGGCAAGATTCTCTTTGCACTAAATCAAAATGATCCCTACCGCATCATCCCTGCCAAAGAACTGGAGCCCTATCTGCGCATCCAATACATTCTGACTACAAAACCATCCATTGCCGCCATTACCATTGATAAAAAATATACAATAATTCAAACCATTGGACTACAAACATTTCCAGAATATCCCCAAAACATAAAACAGACCACGCTTGATAATCTTTTTACACCCTCCCCACAACTAAAAAAAGAAATTGAAAAAAGGCTTCATACCACAGAAGCACTTCCACGCTACCAAGAACACTATGCCGGACTGCTTGGCAGCCCGGATACCCACATTGTCCTTTCTGCACGACGAAAAAGACGCTCCGTTCCACACAAGCTCCGTATTTCTCTGCGCGAAATTCAAAACAGGCATTCGCCCAACCGCATAAAAGGATGGATTTATCAAACATCCGCAAAAAAGAGCCAATCATCGATCCAAAACTTACCCGATGATGCCCGCCAACAACTTCTGCAGGCACTCCCCAAAATAACGACTAGAGCCCCGGATCTCGAACTGGATTTACCCCATAAGCAACAGCTTATCCTCCACAAAGAGGCTGTTCGCTATCCCTTTCGCCCTATTCCGAAACACATTTGCGGCATTGACGATGCCGGACGGGACATTTTTGCACGCATTCTTTACGGGCTGCGTTCATCCCTTCTTTTTGGGCTGATTCTTGTTCTCTGTTCCATGACGATCGGAACCCTTGCCGGAATGGTACAAGGCTATATCGGTGGCTGGGTTGACATTACAGCGCAGCGTCTCATTGAGATATGGAGTGCATTGCCCTTTCTTTACGTGATCATTCTTCTAGGGTCTATTTATGGAACCAGTTTTTCGTTGCTCATTTTTTGTTATGCGCTTTTTAACTGGATCGGCATTTCATACTACATGCGTGCTGAGATGCTGCGATTGCGCAAAATGCCCTTTGTGGAAGCTGCGCGCTGCCTTGGTTTGCCCGGCTGGAAAATTGCGATTCGGCACATTTTACCCAATTCGCTTGTTCCGCTGATTACTTTTTTCCCCTTTTCGCTTGTTGGCGCCATTGGTTCTCTTGCCGCGCTTGATTATTTAGGATTTGGCTTACCGCCTCCGACGCCCAGTTTAGGACAGCTTTTACAGCAGGCGCAAACGCAGCGCTGGGCGTACTGGCTCATTCTGTATCCATCCTTAGTACTCTTCATCGTTATGCTTCTTGGCGTATTTATTGGCGAAGGGTTTCGTAATGCTTATGATCCCAAAAAACAGAATAGGATTCATTAATTTAAGCTATGGCACATCATTTCAACCTAAAGTTAGACTTACCACCAGCAACACCATATTCGAAGAAAAAGAAGAAAAAAAAATCAAAAGGACGCCACCTCCTTTATTTCTTTTTACTTTGCATTCTTTTCATTCTTCTTGCTGCCGGTACAACCGGCTCATTATTGTTTAAAATTGCGGTACAAGAAGCCTGCAAACACAAAAATCTCACCTGTGAATTTCAAGGCACATCGATATGCCCCGTCGGCTTTTTTAAATTTTCTTCCTGGTGCATCAAAAAAAAGAACATCCCAATTATAAAAGGCGGAAAATTATCAGGGCATTATTTTTCCACCCTCTCCAAGCATCATTTTTATTCCAAAGGGCAAGATTTTGAAACCGGCAAAGCATTTGGTGATTTTTTCTCGGATAAATCCAAAATTCCAATTGTAAAGCTACACTATTTTGAAACCGATGTCTTTGGCGAAGGGAAAACCGAACAAGAACTACTTCAAAAATCTCACGGAAAAATAACAATAGCTCTTAAACTTATTGTTATGCCTCATTCCAGACTGCTTGCACGCGTCTCAGAATCCACCGGCTTCGATACCGATAAATATCTTAAATTTGACGACGGCATTCTTACCATCACCAAAAACGAAAATACCGCGGTCATTGATACGCCTAAAATTTTAAGTGGCCCATACCAAGTATTAGATATCGATGGAACCGTTAATCTTAATAAAATGATTCAGGTAGATGCCACCCTCGGATTAAAACCCGGAATTATGAAATTTATCCATAACGAAAAATATATCAAGCCCTTTATTCCAAATGACTGGGACGGTAAAAGCATCATTATGCTCCCAGCCCCCATAACGATAACAGGAACTGTAGAAAACCCCAAAATCGATACCCGCGCTTTAATAGACGCTACTTACGAATCACTTTTTCAAAAAGAAACCTTCTTAAAAACAAATCAACGCGCCAAAGACCTCCTCCGCAAATACAAAGAAAAACTAAAAAAACGCCAACAATAATCCTTCAACCATCCCCATTAAATCTATGCCAAATAATACCCCAAAAGTACCAAATTCTTCCGAGATATCAAAGTTACCCGGCTTGCTCAAAGCAAGAGTCCTCCCAATTATATTTCTCTTCTCATTATTAGGACTTCTTGGAATCAGCCTGACCGTCGTCTACTCTGCCACAATTGCAGAAAAGGGTGAGACCATTTTTTATCTCCAGGCAAGATGGATTATTATCGGCATGATCACCGCACTGATCATCTCCTTTTTGCCGCTTGAAAAACTGATGAAACGCGCCCACTGGGGCCTGCTCCTTGTCGGAATTCCATTGGCCTATATGGCCTGTGCCAGCATCGCTTATAAGCTCAACCCCGATTTTCTGAACTTTTTTCCCTTTGTGCCCTATGTCAAAGGCGCCGTGCGCTGGATTCGAGTACCCCTTATCGGGCAAGTCCAGCCATCTGAATTATCAAAAGTAGCCCTGATCTTTTTTTTAGCATCCTACTACGGCTGTCGAAGCAAAAAAGAAACCCAGGATTTTCTTTCCGGGGTCCTCATTCCTGGAATTCCATGCGGCATCATTCTCATACTAATATTACTCGGTCATGATTTAAGCACAACGGTTATTACCGGATTAACAATATTCCTTATCATGTTCATCGCCGGCGTTCGCCTGAAATTTTTAGTACCGATTGTAATTCTCGGTTTTGCGGTCGGCTGTGTGGCCATTGCCACCAGTCCA
>JBAYAV010000101.1:0-8970 GCA_041669565.1 Lentisphaeria bacterium | reverse complement strand
TTCCAGGACCCACAATTTTATCAACCTTGGCAATCGATTCGGTTCCATACGCAAGTGCGCCGATCGCATAAACACCACCAACCCGATAGACTTCGGTAGCGCCGGCCTGCTGACAGGCATATAGTAGGACGGGGTTTATTTTACCATCTTTACCGGGGGGAGTCACCACCACGATTTCGGGCACACCAGCGGTTGCCGCAAGCGTCACCGTATGCACCACCGTAGAAATCAGCGGTGCGGTACCGCCTGGAATATAACATCCGACGCGATGAATTGGGGAGAATTTTTCGCCAAGAGTCACGCCCTCGCGTGGTGAGAACGTCCAATTTTTAGGGATACGGCATTTTGAAAAAGCGCGCACTTGTTGAATTGCGGTCTTAATCGCGATCTTTTTTTCATCGGACGTATATTGTTCCGCTTCAGCGAATTCTTTTTTTGTAACTCGCAGCTGACTTTTATGCAGTGCTGCTTTATCAAATTTCAGAGCCAGATCAACTAATGCCTGATCTCCGCCCTCTTTTACCTGTGTCAAAATTTCTTTTACTGATAAATCCACATCTTGAGTAAAAGCCGCACGATTTATCAGTGCATCCAAATTGGATAAAAAATCTTTTTCGTTTCTTTTTATTACTTTCATCGATCATTTCCCATCTATAAAAACAACACTATTCTTCGGTGTTTCTCTATTTTTGCACCAAATATTTAATAAACGACTCCCTCCGAACCATTCGTATCAAGCTCAATACTCGGATCTACTTTAACGAGGCAGTAGTATTCTGCATCTTTTAAAATAGGTGTTCCGTCGCTTGGTAAAATCGTATTCAACGCTGTTTGCGGAACCGTAAACATACTTCCCTGCGGGGCAACCACATGTACTTTTCCACGCTCAACACTCGCGCGTCCGCGCAAACAGCGCAGCTGTACTTTTTCATTTAATACATCGATCACCTTTACAAAAACAATGCAAAATTTACGCCCTTCAAGATAACCATAATCACTATTATTCATACAACCAACACCTATTTTTTTTCTAAATGATTAAAATTAAAAATCATCTTATGCGCGAGCATTTTTCTACTGCGTTCTGCAATATTATTCAAATGCGCAACGATGCGTTCTAAATTTGAAAGCAATTCAACATAAATGACCCCTTTTTCCACCGTACAGTCATTCTGATTCAACCGTACTTCATGATTATCCTCAAAATGAATAACCATCTGTTTCACTTCACCGAGGTGTTTAATTACTTTATCAATCTTAGACTGATTTCCCTGCATCATTCCTTCAATCAACAAATCTCCAGATTTCTGTAAATACTCGCTCATCAATCGTATTTCTTTCACGGCATGATCTGAAAAATCATCTGGGAGCTGTTCCATATTTTGAATTAGATCAAAAATATTAATGGCGCGATCACCAATACGCTCAACATCATTCACACAATGCATAATAACCGGTATCGCAGCAGACTGCTCCTCACTCAAATTATGACGCGTTAATTTCACCAAGTAATTAATAATATCATGCTGAGTCATATCTATTTGCTTTTCCGTCGTATTCAATTCATCGCCAATTTTACGATCCTTCGTCAAAAAAGCGTGTATAGCCTCCGAACTTTGTTTCATAGAAACATGCGTCATTTGCAATAATGCCGTCAGTACCTGATCCAATGCTACTGTCGGAGTAAACAATAAATGCTCCTCTAAATAACAAATACGGTTTTCATTCTTATGATCTTTGAGATCCGGAACGATAAATTTAGAAAGTTTTGCCACTAAAGCAATAAAAGGCAAAAACAAAAACACATTCAGCAAATTAAACAGCGTATGAGCGCTCGCCAAATGCCGGCCGATGTTTTCCGGATCAGCAGCAAACACATCGCCGCTGGTAATAAAGTCCACAGCATATAAAAAGCAGGGCTTTCCATGCCAGGGTATATAGAACGCCACAATCATGATGATAACGCCTAAGACCTTAAATATTGTTGCTGCTACAGCGGCCTGCTTCGCGGTGCGATTCGTATTAATCGAAGCCAGCAACCCGGTAATTGTTGTACCAATATTATCGCCCAGAATCAATGGAACCGCAGTGTAAAAATTCAACAGCCCGCTCTGCGCCAAGGCAATAGCCAACCCAACAGTTGCCGAACTGCTTTGTACAACAATCGTCAAAATCGTGCCGATAAAAATAGTGCCCAATACGGCACCAAGCGGCATCATTCCACCAGCCTTGGGCGTGCAGTCAAAATAATAAAAAAGTGCTTTGAAACTCGGAAAATCAGATATCACTTTCAACTCGCTGGACATCAGCATCATTCCAAAAAATAACAGCCCGAATCCCAAAATTGTATACGCGATACCCTTTGTCCGGCTCTGTTTCGTTACCAGCAGAATAACAACACCAATACAGATTGCCGGCAGCGCCAATGCATCCAGTTTAAATGAAATCATCTGTGCCGTTACCGTTGTACCAATAGCCGACCCAAAAATAACGCCAATAGCCTGATTCAGACTCAGCAGCCCCGCATTCACAAATCCAACAACCATAACAGAACACGCGCTTGAAGACTGAATTAATGCCGTGATTCCCATCCCTGCTAATACAGCCGAAACTCTATTTGCGGTAAACATTTGCAGCATATTTTTCAAACGATTTCCGGCAATCAGCTGCAGACCGTCGCTCATCAGAGTCATCCCAAAAATAAAAAGCGCCAAACCGCCTAAAATGGCAATCGTTAAATTCAATCGACTCATAGACAGCACGCGTAACGACAATCCGCGATAGTGATACGCCCCCTTTTGCAAAGGGTTGCCTACTTCCACACGAACTTGATATTGTCCCGTATACCCTTTCGCCGTTGTAATCATAACTTCTGCTACGCCAGAATCATCGGTAAGAACGACTTTCTGGCTAAGTTTAGCTTGTTTCGGTCCAAAATGCAACGAAAAGAACACCGGTACATTCACACAAGGCAGTTTACCGTCAAATAATTTTATTTGGATGGGTCGATCCAATGCATTTCCGGCAAAAATCTGTTGATTGTTTCCAAATATTTTGATTCCGGAGACAATTCTAAAATAAACTGGTTTTATCTTCTTATAATTGGGACAATAAGCTTTGAAATACTGATCCCCAATTTCCGAGCCGAATTGCATGAATGCTTCAACTTCTCCAGAATAATCGCTCTTTCCGGATACTTTAACAGCTTTTCCGTCATGCCCTCCCACCGATTCTATCGTTACCGCAATATTTCGTACAATGGTACGACGGCCATCATGGTCCGGGCCATATATTTTAAGCACAACGGGTGTTTCCAATTTTTCGCCGGGGAAACCAACCTGAGCATCTCCTTTTTCAACTTGAATAGTCGAAGGAGTCACTTCCGATGAATCAACACACCCCGTAAAACAAAAACAGCATAATAAAAAACAACAAAGAAGAAGAACGACAGAATATTTGTTTGGTTGTTTCATAAACTTTACGGGATCATAGGTTGGATAATAAAACAGAGAGCAGAGATCACACAAAAAATAACAACGCCAGTTGCGAGTTTTTTATTTTTTACCGCTTTCTCCATAAGTTCACGCCAATACCATGGAGCACCAATTAAATATAAACCGATAACACCCCAAATAAGACAAATAAAAGAATAGCCGCATCTAAAAAATGTCTGCTGAATAAAAGCCGCGTGTAAAAGATAATTAACGGTTAGAACAATTATTCCACCAAGCGAACGCGCAAATAAATAATCCAGCCAAAAATAACCGCCAATCGTACCCAACGGAACAAGAATCCATATAGCAACACGATATTTTGCTAAATCACCCTCTAGCATATTACATCCATGTATTGCAGACCAACACAAACAGATCAGCCCCAAAATCAAACCGATATATTTTAAACGAGGCAACCTCTCACAAAATTTCCAATTCTTATGAATAGCCCATTGAAAAATAAAAGCATAACAAATAGTTAGCAGTCCTAACAAAAATGACGAAATATAAAATGAAATCATGAAACTTCCTGATACATTATTAAAAATAATTTAGAATTTTTAATAATGTATTCTTTCTTTTCAACTTCTCAATTCAGGGAAAGGAAAAAAACAAAAAAAGTTGCCTTTAATAAATCTCTCCATTAAAAAAACAGAAAAAAGCAAAAAAACAACACGAATTCAGAGTTTTTTACCCTCAAAAAAAGAGAAAAGTAAAAATACCGCATCACCTGCAAACAAACACCGATACTTATTCCCCATCCGTCAAAGAAATCGATGCCGAATTCCAAAAAAGAGCCAATCCAGTAAAGTTTTCCAGACCATAAACGCGAAGTCCTTCGGATACATTTTCTAAAACAATAAAATCTGGGGCAAAAACTTTATCCGGTTTTCTACAGGCCGGAAGCACCAACTCATAAGGACTATTTAAAAAAGTATGAATAATAATCAATTTTCCCTTGTTGCTTTCTCTTGTAAATATCTGCCAGCCTTTCGGGGACGTATACGATTTTCCAAGAGAACGTTCAAAATGACTCTTCCCAGAAACCAGCAGAAACTTCATCTTATCATAAAAAAGAAGACCCTTTTTCACAATTTCCATCTGGGCGGAATCTAATTGATCAATATCACCCGATAAACAAAGCCGGCCAATCATCGCCGCCGTCAAAGAATAATGCAGCCGCTTGGACGTGTCATCCGGCCGCAAAGTCGACCACATCTGACTTTTTGAAATCGGAATAAGCTGCTGCACATTTGCGGCAATAATTGGAATTTCAACCCCCTCATGAGCATCTGTACTGCTTGCCATATGCCCTAGTTTCAGCCACCCGGGGCTTAAGCGGTGACCGCCAGAAGCACAAATCTCCAATACTAAATCGGGCAATTCAGATTTCAACAACCGGTAGAAATTCACCACCGCAGCGGTATACTGACGCAAATTTTCTGCAGGAGAGTCCGGCCCGTCACAGCCAATGGGCACACAGGCATTATAATCGGTCTTCAAATAACCGATTCTGTGCTTTCGTAAAAAAGCAATAACTTTTTTTTGTAAATAGCGCACCACGTCTTGTTTTCGAAAGTCCAAAAACGAACGATTCCCCACCTGAATAATACTTCCCCCAGAAGTCAGCAGCCAATCCGGATGCTCTTTATAAATTTTCGATTCGGTTACAGCAATCTCCAATTCGAACCATATTCCAGGAACATACCCGGCTTTTCGAATGGAATCAAGAAAAGCATCAAAGCCTCCCGGATAATTCGTCTCACATAGATCCCAATCCCCGATATTCCCCGTTTGTTTTTCTTTTTCCAAACAATCACGAAACCACCCGGCATCTAAAACAAAATACTGGATATCGCATTTTTCCTGAGCCAAACGAGATTTCACCAACTTCAAAACCTCTTCTGTCGGATTTCCCCACGTTTTGCAAAATTCATTAAACAGCGCCGGCACCTTAGTTTCCGAAGCAGGAGCCGTATTGTCATTTTCCTGATAAACCGTCAAACGCCCCATCAACTGCTGTATATTTCCTCTTAAACAACTCAGCACTGCCGTCGGCCCCGCGTACCTTTCCCCCACGGCTAGTTTTTTTTGCCAACTGCCAAAATCAAAATCCGGAATACCGCCGGATAGATTTACATAATCGCAAAAACGCGAAACCTCCAATTGCCATGCCGAATACGCTGCCAACTGCGCTCCCCAGACAACCCCATACTCACAGTCTTCAAATCCCACAAAAGGAAAATAATTCTTTACCGGCATCGTTGTCTTTTGACCAAAGCGAATCGATCGAACAGCCGCGGCCTGCCAACTCATTTCCAATCCCAAATCCTCTAAGGCATCACAGCGACTGCGCCCCTCGGCACTCCAATTTGACAAAAAACGATAAATATTATATTTTTCACAGCCCTCACCAGCCTGAAACGGCGAGAGCATCCCCAATGAAAAACTAGCAAAAGAATCCAACGAGACGGGCTTTTCGCCACAATTTTCAATTTCCGTAGACACCTCAACATAGGGCTTGTTTTTATCATACGCAACAACATGCGTAAAAGAAAGCTTATCCGGCGTTATAAATTTAGTCTCAATTGCATTGCCCGTATTTTTCTGACTTACAAATTCCAGTTCTTTTACATCTGGATTATTGCGTAAGGATCCCCCCGGAGAATGAAACGCCGTATAGACACTATCGCTTCGTTTAAACTGAACCATACTCTCAGCAACATCTGTAAAAAAATCAAAATCAAGCGTCTTACAAAGTGATTTAGCAGCTGTCGTATCGCTACACGTCTGACGATGATCTGCAATCTGAGAGCGCATTCCTGTCGGAACAATACAAAAATCGTAGACATTTTCCTTTTTAAAATAAATTAAGGTCATATCATTGATTACATAAGAGCTGTAAATTTCCATAACATTCTCCTTTTCCAAACACTTTAATATTTTATTTTTTAACAAAAACAGTTACACGATAAACAAAGAGATGTCCGCATTTTTTTAAGACAATCCAGCACTGCGCTACAGCGAGAAACTGTCCTCAGAATAAAAAGCATCCTAATCTTTTTTTCCACAACACAAAAAGGCATTTAAAAATTCGTAATTTCACGCAAAAACTCCGCCACTTCAAACATTTGTTCTTTCAGATCTTCGGACTTCAATTGCGGAACTTTATTGTTTCGTTTCAGCAGTCCAGAAGGCAATTCTATAATCAAACGGCCCTCTTTCACATTGAGTCGCCGCGTCTTTGCTTTACGAGCCAGCACCTTAATTCGATACAACTCAACAAGCATCTCAACCGAAGCCGGCAGTGTGCCAAATCGATCCGTGAGCTCTTGACCGAATTGATCCACTTCTTTTTCTTCCATCAGCAAACTCAAACGCTTGTAGCATTCCACGCGCACCACTTCCTCCTGAATATAGCAAACCGGAATTCCAGCCTGAGTTTTCCCCTGAATCTCCGTTAATGAAAAAGTAAGCTTATCAAAAGAAACTGGAATCTGCCGCATTACTGGTATTTCTTTTTTCTCCAATTTTGCCACAGATTCTTTTAAGAGCTGACAATAAAGTTCAAATCCCACAGCCGCTATATGCCCGCTTTGCTCTTCGCCAAGAATATTGCCCACACCGCGAATTTCCAAGTCTTTCATCGCCAACTTAAAACCGGCACCCAAATGCGTATATCGGCGAATTGCCTGCAAGCGCTGACGCGCATTTTCCGGCAAAACGCCCATCGGCGGCAGCAATAAATACGCATATGCTTGCCAATGATAACGTCCTACACGGCCGCGAAGCTGGTAAAGTTCCGATAACCCGAAACGATCCGCGCGATCAATAATAATGGTATTCACATTCGGAATATCAATACCACTTTCAATAATGGTGGTACACAATAACACATCAAACTTTTTCTCAACAAAATCCGTCATCACTTTTTCAAGCTCGCGGGGTTTCATTCTACCATGCCCCACACAAAAACGCGCTTCTGGAACTAACTTCTGCAACATTTGTAAAAATTGATAAATCGTACCAACCCGATTATACAAAAAAAAGACCTGCCCTTTTCGCTCCAACTCCCGTAAAATTGCCTGACGAATCAACTCTTTATCAAAATACGCAACCGTTGTAACAACGGGAATTCGATCTGTCGGCGCGGTCATTATCGTACTTAAATTCCGTAATCCAGACAAACTGAAATACAGCGTTCGAGGAATCGGCGTTGCTGTCATCGTCAAAATATCCACATCCATCCGCATACTCTTTAAATACTGCTTATGCTTTACACCAAAACGCTGCTCTTCATCAATCACAAGCAATCCTAAATTAGGAATATGCACATCTTTCTGCAATATTCGATGCGTCCCGATTAAAATATCCACTTCCCCTAATTCCACACGACGCAAAATAGTCGTCTGTTCTTTATGCGTGCGAAAACGACTAATCACTTCAATATTGATCGGAAATTCCGTCATCCGTTCCCGAAAAGACTGATAATGCTGCTCTGCCAAAACCGTCGTCGGCACCAATAATGCGACCTGCTTGCCATTCATCACCGCTCGAAAAGCCGCACGCATCGCAACTTCCGTTTTGCCATAACCAACATCCCCGCAAATCAACCGATCCATCGGCTTCTTATTTTCCATATCATGTAAAACAGCATCAATCGCAGCCATTTGATCCGCAGTCTCATTGTATGGAAACGAACTATCAAAAGCCCTCTCCCACTCTATTTGCGGCGTAAATTCAATTCCGGAAGACTGCTCGCGAATAGCCTCAAGCCGCAGCAGTTCAGCAGCCAAATCCCATGCAGCATTCGCCGCCTTATTTTTGCTGTTATTCCAAGCAACGCCACCCATTTTACTCAACGACTGCGTATGCTTACTTCCACCCATATATCGGCTCACCAAGTAGGCTTGATCCAATGGCACAAAAAGCCGCGCATCATCGGCAAACTCCAGCTCAATTGCTTCGATCAGTTCACCCATGGATTCCGTGCGTTTTATACCATGGTAGATACAAAGACCATAGCTTATATGCACCGCCATAGCGCCATCTTCCAAGTCCGTTATTTCCCGCGCAGACTGATCCTGACGATAATCGACAACTCGATGGCGACGGACTTTTGATTTTCGTCCAAATATTTCTTTATCACTGAGAAGCACCAACTTCTGTTCGGATAACAGCAGCCCGGCATCCAATTCTTTGTCGATCATTTCCACTGGTATTTTAGCGGTTTTCGGGTCTTCCTTCAGCATTTCCTGCAAGCGTTCTTTTTCGCCATCGCCTTCACAACATGCAACCAGCGTGTACTTTCGTTCATGCCAGCTTACCAAATGATCTCGAAGCTGCTGCCAATGCCATAAAGCCGCGCCATTTCCTAATTCCGGCATCATGGAACTAAGCTCCTCACCAAGGCTAACTGCATGAACTTTCTGCTTCCGACTCCCCGATTCTTCCGTATCACTCTCCCCGGGTTCCG
>JBAYAV010000100.1:0-9011 GCA_041669565.1 Lentisphaeria bacterium | reverse complement strand
TGGAAGCTTGCCGCAGAATACAAAATTGACGTACTGATCAATTCCGATGCCCACCATCCTATTGATGTTTGGGGAAACAATGACGACGGTTATGATCTTGCCAAAAAGTTTCAATTGAATATTATAAATGAGACTTTCTATAAAACACTTGGCAGTTCAAAAAAATAATTGTTTTCATCCGTTTTAGAAAACCAGCAAAAAAAAACATCGCTGTCCATTATTTAAAATAACGGCGAAAACGCTTTTTCACTACATAGACCAATCCCATTTTTTCTTTTGCGTCCTCATCAGAAGTTCATTATCTATCATTTTTTCACAAACGACTGGTATTCTAAAGCACAATACTCATTAAATGCACAAAAGAAACGCCGGCTCCTCCTCTTGTGCCCTCTTTTTTAACAAATTTACCCTGCCATTTTTCCAACAAAAAAATGAGCAAAAGTCTATATTTGCAATAAATTATATAGTTTACACTTTTACGTATTTACATACTAATATTTAGGATTGAATTATCATGCGGAAAAAAATGACCGCGGCAGAATTACGCCGCTCCTTTATTGATTTTTTTAAAAGCCATGGGCATGCTGAAATAGACAGTGCGCCCCTTATCCCCGAGAATGACCCGACCTGCCTTTTCACAACAGCTGGCATGCATCCATTAGTGCCCTATCTTCTCGGCGAAAAACACCCCGCCGGTTCGCGTCTCACCGACGTGCAAAAATGCCTCCGTACCGGCGATATTGATGAAGTTGGTGATCCCTTTCATCTAACCTTTTTTGAAATGCTTGGGAATTGGTCGCTCGGCGATTACTTCAAAAAAGAAGCCATCGCAATGAGCTTCGAATTTTTAACCAAGTACCTCGGTTTCAGTCCCGAAGAAATAAAAATCACCTGCTTTGCCGGCGATCAAAACGCCCCCAAAGACCAAGAAGCCGCCGACCTCTGGATGAAAAATGGCATTCCAGAAAAGAACGTCTACTTTCTCGGCAAAAAAGATAATTGGTGGGGACCGGCCGGACAGACCGGCCCCTGCGGTCCCGACACCGAAATGTTCGTTCCCCTTGACCAACCAGACTGCGGCCCCGATTGTGGCCCCGCCTGCGGCTGTGGAAAATGGGTCGAAATTTGGAATAATGTCTTTATGCAGTATAACAAAAACGCGGATGGCACTTTTACACCTCTCGCCAAACCAAATGTGGATACCGGTATGGGCGTTGAACGCGTAACCGCTTTTATGCAAGGAGTACAGAGCGTCTACCAGACCGAGCTCTTCGCCGGCATTTTTGCCAAATTACGCGAACTCTCCAATAATGAAGAAGCGACCTACAAGAATCGCTCCGCCAGAATTGTTGCCGAACATATGCGTGCAGCAACCTTTCTTATGGGAGACGGCGTTAAGCCCGCCAATCTTGATCAAGCTTATGTCTTGCGCCGCTTAATTCGCCGCGCCATTCGCGAGGCCCGCAAATTAGGCATCACCGAAGCTTTTACCAGTAAAGTAGCCAGCGTTATTATTCATGAATACGCCAGCACCTATCCGATTCTAAAGGAACGGAAAACAACCATTCTAGAAGATTTTGATATCGAAGAAGCACAATTCAGTAAAACACTGGAAAACGGCACCAAAGAATTTAATAAACTCATTGATAAAGTACCAGATTTTGTTGTCCAAAAAGTTGTCAGTGGCAAAAAAGCATTTATGCTCTATGAGACTTATGGTTTTCCGTTAGAACTTACCAAAGAAATGGCAAAAGAACGCGGCTTTAGCGTGGATGAAGAAGATTTCCAAAAAGCCTATGAGAAACATCAGGCCATGTCCCGTGCTGGTGCCGAACAAAAATTCAAGGGCGGGCTCGCCGATCAATCTCAAGCAACCGCCGCATTGCATACCGCCACGCATCTGCTTGATCAGGCGCTCCGCATCGTTCTCGGAGATCATATCAAACAGAATGGCTCCAATATTACCGCGGAACGCCTGCGCTTTGATTTTACGCACCCACAAAAAGTAACCAAAGAACAACTTGCCAAAGTCGAAAAAATCGTCAATGAACAAATTGAACGTAAATTACCCGTCGTTTGCGAAGAAGTTTCCCTGGAAGAAGCACGAAAACGCGGCGCCATTGGCTTGTTTGGCAGCAAATACGGCAGTATTGTCAAGTTGTACACCATTGGCGATTTCTCAATGGAAATCTGCGGCGGGCCCCATGCTAAAAATACAGGCGACCTGGGCCGGTTCAAAATCAAAAAAGAAGAAAGCTCCAGTCGTGGCGTCCGACGTATAAAAGCAGTTTTAATCAAATGAGTTCTATCTTCAAACAACTAAAAAAAGATCCCAGCAGCCGCGCACGGCGCGGCGTACTGCATACAACTCACGGTGATGTACAGACGCCTATTTTTATGCCGGTAGGGACACTCGGCACCGTGAAGGCGATGGTTAACAAAGAGTTAACCGATATGGGCGCCGAAATTATTCTCGGTAATACGTACCATTTGAACTTGCGTCCCGGCATGGAACTAATGGAAAAAGCCGGCGGCCTGCATCGTTTTATGAATTGGGATAAAACCATTCTTACCGACAGTGGCGGGTTCCAAGTATTCAGTCTCGGACGACTCAATAAGAAGACGCGCGACGGGGTTCTTTTTCAATCTCATATTGATGGCAGTCGTTTGTTTATCGGTCCGAAAGAATCCATGGAAATTCAGCGGATCATCGGTTCGGATATTGCCATGACCTTTGATGAATGCACTGCTTGGCCGGCGACCCATGACGAAGCCGAAAAATCTCTGGATATGACCATGCACTGGGCCCGGATTTGCCGCGAGCAAGAACGAGCCCCCGGTCAGCTTTATTTCGGAATTGTGCAAGGGAGCATTTACGAAGACTTACGTCTAAAAGCGGTTCAAGGAATTACCGATCTTGATTTTGACGGCGTTGCCATTGGTGGCGTCAGTGTTGGCGAATCGGAAAAAGACATGATGCAAGTTCTTGATTATTGCGCGCCAGCATTACCGGAAGAAAAGCCGCATTATCTGATGGGCGTGGGAACACCCCGGCAGATGATTCGTGCCATACAGCGTGGTATTGATATGTTTGACTGTGTGCTTCCCACCCGAATGGGGCGCAATGGCAGCGCTTACACGCCAACGGGAACGATTCCAGTGAAAGCGGCGCGGTACAAAGAAGATTTTACCCCAATCCAAGAGGGCTGCCAATGCTATGCCTGCCGAAATTTTACCAAGGCGTATATTCGTCATTTGTTGCATGTCAGTGAAATAACAGGTGCACGATTAATGACCATTCACAACTTGCATTTCTTTATTGATTTAATGCGTCAAGCACGACACCATCTGGAAGAAGGCACCTTTGCGGAGTTTGCCAAAAAAGTAGTTGATCTCTATCCTGAGGCAAAGAAGAAAAATATAGCACATCAGGAAATTTAATGAGTCGGAAATTCTGCGAAAGTTGCTACGCACGAATGGTTGAAATTATAATAAATTTTCGATCAACAAAAAAGATTCAATACTCTTGATTTTTTACAATTATAAACTATAATGAGAATGCTTTTAATCATTCTTAATTTAGGAACACCGCACTTTTTATGACATCTTCCATTCCTCCCGTTATTAATCTGGAAAATATCTGTTTCGGATACGATTCCCGTGAAATACTGCACAATATTAATTTCAAAATAGAAAAAGGCTATTTCACGATCATTGTCGGCCCAAACGGCGGCGGAAAAACAACCCTGCTCCGACTTATTCTAGGACTGCTACACCCACAATACGGGTATGTAAAAATATTGGATCGCCCCCCCGAACAAATGCGCCGACAAATTGGCTATGTGCCCCAATCCCTGCAATTTGACAAACGTTTTCCGGTGACCGTCCTTGATGTTGTTTTAATGGGACGCATCGAACGAAAACCCTTCGGCTTTTATAGACGCAAAGACAAAGAATATGCGAAACTATGCATTGAAGAAGTCGGCCTTCCAGACAAAATGAATGAAAGCTTTGCAACATTATCGGGCGGACAACAGCAGCGCGTCTTGATCGCGCAGGCTTTAGCAACACAACCAAAACTACTGCTACTCGACGAACCATGCGCAAATTTAGATACCCCCGGCACACGAACGATCTACCACTTGCTACAAAAATTGAATCGGAACCTTACCATCGTTATGGTTTCCCACAACCTTGATATTATAGAGCCCTTTGCCAGTCACATTATCTGCGTAAATCGAACCGCACAACTTCATAAAATAGAAGACATCAGCAAAACAGCCCTACAAAATGGTGACTGGCTCCGACTAACCCACAAGTTCTGCCCCATTAATCAGGGGGATCATGGTGAACGCCAGGAACCGCATAAAGGAGAACCGCGTCAGGATTACACAGAGGAGATTTTTCATGACTGATTTTTTTTCTTCCCCTCTTGTTCTTCGCAGCCTCTTGGCTCTCTTTTTAATATCCATATCCTGTGGAATTATCGGCTCGTATGTCATTGTGAAGCGCTGCAGTTATATGGTCGGTTCCATTTCGCATTCCCTTTTAGGCGGCATTGGATTAGCGCTATTTTGTCAACAGGTTTTACACTGGCAGTGGTTTTCACCCTTAGCAGGGACCCTATTAGCATCCATATTTGTTGCTTCACTTCTTACGTTATTAACGCGCCGCAACCAACTCAGCAACGATGTTATTCTCAGTGCAGTCTGGGCATTAGGCATGGCAATTGGTGTTAGTTTTATTTATGCCATTCCTGGCTATCCGGTCGATCTGACCAGTTATTTGTTTGGCGATATATGGCTGGTATCCACAACCGATTTATGGGTCATGCTGCTCATGGATATCATCATTCTTATTATTGTTTTACTTTTTCATAATCGTCTTCTTTATTTGTGTTTTAATGAAGAGGGACTGCGTTTACGTGGCGTAAAAGCGGACTGGTATTTGCTTATTCTTCATCTTTTAATTGCACTGACCATTGTGCAATTAGCGCAAGTTGTAGGGATTGTACTCTGCCTAGCCACCCTTATTTTACCGGCGGCTGCGGCAACGACTTTTTTGAAACGGATGCCCTCTATCATGTTTTTCAGCGCACTTATTTGTTTTTTTTGTTCTTCTATAGGACTTTATGGCGGATATATGTGGAATTTGCCAACGGGCGCTTTTATTATAGAAATTATCGGCGGATTTTATTTACTTACAATTCCGGTATGCTATATTATAAAGAGGTATTCTATTTATAAAAACAAAACAAACAACAAAAGGATTCGCAATGCCTAAAGTACAATTATCAGTGATCGCTGAAGAAATGGCAACAGTCCTTCGTTCCGTTCAAAATAAGAATGATTTAGCAACTTTCCTGCACGGATTGCTCACACCAAATGAGCTCGAAGAAATACATCGCCGATGGCATCTCCTGAGAGGCCTCAGCGCAGGCCTAACACAACGCGAAATTCGGGATACACTAGGAATCAGTCTGGGAAAAATTGCCCGCGGGTCCCGCCTTATGAAATATAGCGACGATAATTTCCCAGCAATTGTCGAACAAATTCTTAAAGAAACAAAACAAGAAAAATTTTCTTCGGAAGCACAGAATTCATAACCCCATAAAATTTATTTAAAAGAATATCTCAAATTTTAATAAGCATCCGCTTTTGCAACAACTCGATAAATTCCAAATCAAAAATATTGGCAGCACAGGAACATTATATTACTCTAACAGGAGATGCCTTCATCGCATCGCTGTTTTGAAAGGGGTTCCCTTTTTTATTTCTGTTTTGTTTTTTCTCCTATTACGGAAAAAACAGATCTACCCCGCAACCTTTTTATTCATTATTTCGCCTCTTTATCCGATTCGTCTCTACGGCTGACTGTCTGTCCATTTTCATAATCCGAGTTCAAACCCACAGACAAAATAACGGCATTTACCCCATGGCACCTATTTTCTATTCCGCCGCAGGTCCTATCACTGCAGTAAGCGGTGTTTCCCAATGGGACACCATTTGACCTGCAGCATTAAGAATAGACCCCCTCAACGTATAAATTCCGCTATTAAGAGAAGGTAAATCAAGTACGACCGCATAACAGTCTTTTAACTCCTCCTGCGCACGAACCCGTGAATTTCCACTACCATCGAGCAATTCCATAATAACACGATATTCTCCTCGTTTTACAAAAGAAGTCCCCAAAATACTTAATTTACAGAAAAGGCTTTTCTGAGGCAATACGATGCTTGAAGAAACTAGTACATTCTCAATAACCGGAACTTTAAAACGAATCAACGAGATGTCATCCAAATAAAAAGTGAGGCCTGTTCCATTATTATAGTCTCTTTCGTTAATGCCAAACTGCATTCTTTGAATGGACTGCCAGGCTGTTTGTTCCGTGCTGGTACCAATAATGCTGTTCAGTGGAATCATCACCGGAAGCCAGACCCGCTGTGGAACCTGACCAAGCAGGGATTGCGAGGGCAAACGATCTCCCTTAGCATAAGATGAAAAAGTCCAAAAAGCCGGAGTATTATCATCGGATACCTCATCACGATCCGAGTCAATCATGACATGAAAGCTGAGATATTCATACTGAGACAAATCAAGCTCACCCGCTTTGAAAGTGGCGACTATCCGGGGCCACCCGACAGGGTAGGTTCCCTTCTTTCCCTCGCCGTCTGTATTATGATCTATTATGATGTGATATTTCAGACACTTTTGACCAGTAAAGGCTTTCGTATCAACTATTGATAAGTGCCCTTCTTTCGTCACGTTTTTCCAACAGGAAAATTCTTCATCGCCAAGGCTTTTTATCAGCATTTTTTCTCGCATGCTCTCTTGCGCCAGAATGCTTTCTGATTTTACTTGGGGCGCAATTTTAACAACGGGCCCCGATACCGTACTTTGAGACTTTCCATTAAACTTGGAAAGTTCTTCCGTAAGGGCAGCCATTTGCCATCTCAGCGCATCAAACTCTTCGGGCAAGATCGAAACTGTGTCTGGCGACTTATATTTCTGTTCTACTTGGATGCGGTCCCAAATCTTTTGCAGAAGGCTTTTCCCCTCTTTAACGAAGGCTTCGCATTCCGGAGACGCAGAAGCCGCATGGATCCGGATTGCCTGTTGCAGAGTATAGATATAACGGCCATCATCATAGCCTTCACGAAAGCACTCCCAATAAATTGCATTAAGCACATTGCCATTTTCATCCACGGGATTTCCAGCTGGAGTATAGCAGGTCTTCTTACCATTTCGCATTCGAAATTCAGAAGTATATGAAATATCCGTTTTGTATCTCCAGCATCCCCATGACCATGGTATAAGCACGGTATAACCGCTTCGCCAAAAGCCAAACCCGTACGTCATCCGCCCACCGTTACACATTACCGAAGGCTTGCGCACTTCCCACGCATTATGGTTCGGATAGCACCAGTATTGTAAACGCTTACTAGCCGTGATTTGTTCATAAGGCAAAGCATAAGGCTGACTGCAAAAAGCATCCGTTCCATCTTGATAATGATGCGCATCAACCGCTAGGGGATTTTTGGTTATATAGACTCCAACGCCGGAGCGTTTTACAGCGGCATAGACTTTTGCACCAAATTTCCAGGATGATGAAGAAACTTCATCCAGAGGACAGCAATACATCTTAGGATAGCCGTTCGCCTGCCACTCTGCATTCAATTTTTTAAATAATTCGGTAATTTTAGTATAGACCTGCTTCGCAGGCATCTTGTCTGTACCGACTTCCCAATGGGATGGGCGTTTAAATTTTTTATCATATTTTCGAATAATAAGTTCAATAGCATTACCGGCACAGGTAGGCACAAAAGGGATATTCTTAAATCCGGCTTTGCGTGCAAGTGCCATGATCCGGTCCATTTGACGAATATAAAGACGGTCCTTCTTGCTATCATAACGGATATAAATAGTCGGCATAGCATCAAAGCCATGTTCAACCATGGATCGATAGCTGTTTTCCGCAGCTTTCAGAATCCATTCATTGTTTTCTTTTTTCCTATTAGAGTCATCATAATCCCAAAGATAGTCATAATAATAGGCTGTGTAATGCTTATTTGGATCTTTTTGAAGTTCAAAAGACATCACTCGAAAGGATATCGGAATCTGCACCGCCTTGGAATACCCATCGTCCCAAAGCGTTACCTGGCCATGATAGACTCCAGGTACGGCGTCCTTGGGTACCTTGATCGTAAGCCAATAGCGCTGGCAAACCTCGGCTGCTGATGTATGAACCGTGACAGGCTCCAGCAATTCAGGCATCCTGCGCCAAAAAAAGTCGCCGCTGGTAACATAGTGTGGATATGGAATCTGCCAATAAGTTTGCAATTGAACCGAAATAGCAGAAGAAGGAATCACATCTGGGCCTTTATAGAATCCCGAGACACGCACTCTCAAATTTTTCAATTCACGCGTAGGATATACAGAAAAGGTCAGCGGTTCAAATTCGTTGTGACAGCCAAAGCCAGTCAGTTTTTCCAGGCGTTCATAGTGTTTTGGGCGACTATTTGGATAGACGATGCTCGTAATAGGCCGCCGAAAAAGAAGATAGCCGCGACGAGACTCGTCTTTGTTGAAAACTGGTTTTGGAGCACTTTCAACAAAGGGATTTTCCTGCCATTTCTCTGTAGTTGGCACCTCCGGCTGAACACGAGCTCGTTTTATTTTTAGGTAATCAACGGGTTTTTCTATCTCGCAGAGGGCCGGAGTTACAAAAGGATTTTCTTTTCCCCCCAAGGAAGAAGCCGGAGCCGCTTTTACTTCCCAGACCGCGACGAGATTGAAGAACAGAACACAACAAACGAGTTGAACAATGCGGGAACTGATATTTTTTCCCTGTTTTAATAAATTTACCATGGCATTTTCCTTATAACAAGACTAAAAAAGTTCAGCCTTAAAATTAATGTAAAATAAAAAAAAGATGGTTCCTACAAAAAAAGAGAGTCCCAACCCTCTTTTCTGACTTTTATAAAAAATCCCGGCCCTCATTTCAGCAATCAT
>JBAYAV010000099.1:0-9049 GCA_041669565.1 Lentisphaeria bacterium | reverse complement strand
CTCAACTTAAAACAACCAAGATGCCGTTCTTTAATGTCAAAGGCCTGAAAAAGACCACGCCTGAATTTGAATCCGAAATAAGCGCGCCGACTGCGGATGCATTGCCCTCTTTGAAACCCGAATATACGGCTTCTCAACCAGTTTTGTTTACCGAACTGCCCAGCGAGCCGGTAACGCCTCCAGAAATGCCCCAGAAAGTAATTTCTGGAGAGGCGGTTAAAGTAAAAAGCGCGCCGGGTAATTATGTGCTGCCGCCGATGAAATTATTGAATCAGCCCGTGAATTCAGGAAGTACGGATGATCATGAAGAAATAGAAAAGAAAAAACAAATTATTCAGATGGTACTGGATAATTTTCAAATAGATGCGGAAGTGGTGAATGCTATTGTGGGGCCGCAGGTAACACTCTTTGAAATTGCGCCGGCGGCGAATGTGCGTATTAATGAAATTGCTAAATTGCATAATAATTTTGCTATGGAATTGCAGGCTACCACATTGCGTTTGCTTTTGCCGATTCCGGGACAACGCCTGGTCGGTATCGAAGTGCCGAATGCAAATCCGCGAAAAGTCTTCAGCTATGAGTTGATGGAGAGTGAGTCATGGCATCATAGCAAGATGAAAATTCCATTAATCCTTGGAAAAAATATTGGCGGAGAGACTGTTATGCTGGATCTGGCGCGCGCGCCGCATCTGTTGATTGCTGGTGCTACCGGCAGTGGTAAATCTGTTTGTATGAATTTATTAATCACGTCTATGTTGTATAAATTCAACCCCGATGAACTCCGTCTGATTATGATTGATCCGAAAGTTGTGGAATTTCAGCCTTATAGCACGTTGCCACATCTAATTGTGCCAGTGATTACTGAAGTGGATAAAGTAAGCCTTGCTTTGCGGTGGGTTATTAACGAAATGGAACGACGCTATCGTGTGCTGGCAAAGGTGGGCGTGCGTAATTTGGACGATTTTAATAATCGCCAAATATCGAAAGAAGAACCGCTCGATGACGGCGGAAACGTCATTCCACAAAAGTTACCGTATATCGTTGTTATTATTGATGAGTTGGCTGATATTATGCTGTATGCCCAGAAAGAAGTTGAAAAAGGCCTGGCCGCGATTGCAGCAAAATCGCGTGCGGTGGGGATCCATTCTATTATTGCAACACAGCGACCGGATACAAAAGTGCTGACCGGTACGATTAAATCGAATTACCCTACTCGTATTGCTTTTCGGGTGCCCTCGCAAATTGACTCGCGTACGATTCTGGATACGAAGGGCGCTGAAAGCCTATTGGGCCGTGGTGATATGTTATTTAAGGGTATGCGGAGTACCGAACGTCTGCAGGGGGGAATGATCGAGCAGGCCGAAATGGAGCGCTTGGTGAGCTTTGTTTCAGTGCAGGCAGAGCAGCATTTTGATGAGGACGTGCTGAAGACGCAGGAAGAACTGGCGGCCGAATCGGCTGAATTTGATTTTTCCGGTGATGGTGGGCGTTCTGAAAGTATGAGTTTGGAAGATAAGCAGTATCGTGAAGCAGTAGAAATTGTATTGCGTGATAAGCGACCGACCATTAGCTATTTACAGCGGACGCTGAAAATTGGCTATAATAAAGCGGCGGATTTGATTGACCGGATGGAACGCCAGGGGGTTATTGGCCCGCAACCATCTCACGGCAATCGTGAAATCCTGGTGGCGTCTTCGGCTGGTTTGAATATCGATGATGATGATTTACGAGATGATGAAATTGATTTTGAAGATGCCTGATATTAAATGGAATAACAAGTATGCCGGAAGAGCAAATAGACCAGAATAACTGCGATCATAAAAATTCTGAGGAAGTCGAAGTTTTCGATATTAATCCTCCGACAATAGGCGAACGCCTTCGTGCGGCGCGCTGTGAAAAAAAGATGACGCTACAGCAAGTTGCGACTTTTTTGCGGACTTCGCGGACGAATATCGATGAAATGGAGCAGGGGCTGAAAAAGGCCGATCACTACGGAAGAACGCTTTTAGAACGCCTTTGCGATGTATATGATGTGAGTTTTGAGGAATATTTGGTGGATTTTGAGCGGGATTGCCCGTGTTCTGAAACTAAAGTAGAAGATGATGGACAGGGTGATTCGTCGAAAAAAAGACGCCCCTCTGACTTTATCTTCAGTGATGAGTATATCTCCGATGAGGTTTCTCATAAAGAGGTCATGCGTTTGCCTGCGGTCTTTATTACGGTGCTGCTGATTGCCATCCTCCTTGTGATCGCGGGCTCTTGGGGTGTGCAGAAATATCGTGTGTGGCGTGTGGATCAGAAGGGGGGGGTATCAAGACTGGATATGCTTGAACTTCTCCCGAAAGAAAAAATACCGGAAGTGGTCTTGCCTATTCCGGAATGATCTGGTTGGTGTCTTGGATTGAAGGTTGAAGAAGCTGGGATTGTCTTGGAACAATGAACGCACTTTTAGGAAAAGGAGTCATTGTATCGTTTCATAGATTTTATAAGCAACGTAATATCCTATAAAATAGATTGTTCAGAAAGAAAAAAAATGAAGAAATTTGAAGAATTATTTGCTGAATTAGAAGATAAAATTGCGCGTCAGGATAAGGAATCCAGAACGGTGAAGGAATTTAATCAGGGCAAGCATGCGATTGGCAAAAAGATCGTTGAAGAGGCCGGTGAAGTCTGGATGGCCGCGGAGTATGAAGGAAAAGAACGTCTGGCAGAAGAAACTTCACAGTTGATTTATCATCTTCAGGTGATGATGATTGCCAATGGTCTTAAAGTAGAAGATGTCTATAAATATCTGTAGGTGAAAAATATGTTGAAAATTGCAATTCCAAACAAGGGCGCGCTGTCTGTAAAGTCGATTGAAATCATAGAGGCTGCGGGATATAAAGTAACACGATCAGGACGCGAGCTGAGTGTCTGTGATGAAACGAATGATGTGGATTTCTTGTTTTTGCGTCCGCGTGATATCGCTGTTTATGTTGCGAACGGTATTGTGGAACTCGGCATTACTGGACGCGATTTGCTCGAAGATAGCGGCGCAAAAGCGGTTGAATTAATGCCACTTGGCTTCGGAAAATCTCGTTTTTGCTATGCGGTGCCGAATGCCTCGACTTGGACGGTAGCCGATTTGGATGGGAAACGGATTGCGTGTTCTTATCCGCAAATTGTAAAAAATGATATGGCGCGCCGTGGGGCGTCTGTTTCGGTGGTAAAACTGGACGGCGCGGTTGAAATTTCGGTCGAGTTGGGCGTGGCAGACGCGATTGCGGATGTTGTCGAAAGTGGGAGTACGATGCGTCAGGCGGGCCTAAAAATTATTGGTGAGCCGGTTATGGAATCGGAAGCGATTGTGATTGGTCGGAGTGATTCGGTGCGCAGTGTTAAGACGGCGGGGAGTTTTCTTCGACGTTTAGAGGGTATTTTAGTGGCTCAGCGTTATGAAATTATAGAATATGATATTGCTGAATCCGGATTAAAAGAAGCATGTAAAATCACACCGGGAATCGAATCCCCGACAGTTGCGCCCCTTAGTAAGGCCGGCTGGTTTGCGGTGAAGTCCCTGATTAAGCGCGAGGATGTCAATCCTGTAATTGACAAACTGGAAGAAATAGGCGCGGATGGGATTTTTATTTCGGATATCCGGACTTGTCGAATATAAAGAAATAATTTTCTAAATATTTAATTGCATGATTCGATAAAAAAATGTGAATAAGTGTAAATAGTAGTCTTGTTTTTTAATTTTTGAATTGTAAAAAGAAGAAATAAGATTATTTTTATAAACATCCTTTATTTGTTGCAGATAATTAAAGGAAAGTGTTTTTTCGAGCTAGTCGTTTTTATAGTCAAGGAGTCTTAGAGATGCCCAGGAAAAAAAGAGCCCTTTTGGAAACAGAATTTTCAGATGAACAATTAGATGAGTTTCAACAAATTTTAACCGCTGAACGAAACAAATTGGTTCAGCATTTGCGGAATAGTTCTCAAAATTTAGTTCAAAATCGTCAAGCTGGTGAAGAGTCTGCTGATATCGGTAGCGATGAGTTCAGCCGCGAGACGAGCTTAAGCATGCTGGATGGAGGAAATTGTCGCTTGAAAATGATCAATGGTGCTTTGCGGCGAATTTTGGATAAAACTTATGGCATATGTGAAGATTGCGGGCAGATGATCTCAGAAGCTCGGTTAAATGCAAAACCGCAGGCAAAATATTGCATCCGGTGTAAAAATCTTCGAGAAGAGCGCGGAGAAGAGACTTATTAAGATTTGTTCTATAAACAAATGACATGTCCTTATTAGCAGCGCTCAATATTTGTTTTTGAGCGCTGTTTTTTGTTTTTCTTATAAGCGTTTAAGCGAGCCGTTTTATTATCGTTAATGTCCGATGTATTCTTTTCGATACGCTAACGGTGAGACTAGATATTTATTTTTGAATAGTCGTGAGAAGTAAAAAGAGTTTTGAATATTAATTTTTTTGGAAATTTCCAAAATGGACAGATTGCTGGTTATGAGCAAATTTGCGCTCATTTGTAATCGGCATTGAATCAAGAATTGCAGTGGTGAGAATCCGGTTATAATTTTAAATAAACGCCGAAAATGAGTTATTGTTATATTGCATTGTTTGGCTTTTTGGTTAAAATCAATATCTGATGTTGGATTTTGGCGAATGTATTGAATCAACTGTTGAAAAAAAGTATGATAAAAGATTGATATCGGTTTACTGTGTTCATGTTTTTGGGCATCATGCACTTGTAATAATAAATCTTCGTACAGCAATACTGCGCGCGGAGGAAGTCCGTTCAGCTGTTTATTTAAAGCAATGATTTCTTTCATTGTTTGCAAAAAACGTTCTGAGTTATTTATTTTGATTAGTGGTGAATCATCGTTTATTTTTATGAGCCCGGATTCTAGATATTTATGGATTCGCGGGCCATAGGGGCAAATAAAGATGTGGTAACGTGGGGCATCTGTTGCATGCCCATATTCAAAAAATGTATTTGGATGCGTAAAAAAGGCATAAGATCCCGAGGCAACATGACGCTTTTTTTTGTTTATTTGTAAATAAAATTTGCCGGAGTGGTTGTATTGAATGCCATAATAAATCGCTTCATGCGCAATTTTTAGATAACAAGCGGGGGTGTCACCGCAAAAACGAATTGCAAAGTCTGAAAAATAATTCATAATATCTTTCTGGGCACATTCTGAGTTTGTAGATTTAACATTACTGACGTTGATTTTTTTGCGTTTGTTTATCTATAATATATCGGATAATAAGTTTTCGCACAAAAAATATCAATAAATGTTCGTTTTATGTATAAATTGGTTTTTCCCCTTCATGTTATTTTATAAAAATATGGTTACATTATTTTTATACTAAGAATCGATCGAGAGCGTTTTTGGTGATAATTAAAAAAGGGAAAAAGATGATGGAAAAAATCAGAGTAACAATTTGGAATGAGTTTATTCATGAAGCACAGGACGGTGAAGTCGGGGAGGAAATTCGTAAAATCTATCCTCATGGGATTCATGCGTATTTGCAAGCGGTATTGCAGGCAGATGATTTGAATATTCGTACTGCGACATTGAATGAGCCGGAATTTGGACTTCCTGATGAAGTATTGAACAGTACGGATGTACTGCTTTGGTGGGGACATTGTGCCCATGATCGAGTGAGTGATGAGCTTGTGGATAAAATACAGGCAAGAATTCGTAATGGTATGGGGCTGATTGTGCTTCATTCCGGGCATTTTTCCAAGATATTCAAGCGTATGATGGGAACTCGCTGTCAATTGCATTGGCGTGAAGTAGGCGAGAAGGAACGTGTGTGGGTGGTTGCACCGTCGCATCCTATTGCGCAGGGGATACCGGAGACTTTCAGTTTACCGCATTCCGAGATGTATGGTGAGAGTTTTGATATTCCAGATGACGGTAAAATTGTTTTCATGTCATGGTATGAAGGTGGCAATGTTTTTCGTAGTGGGGTTGCTTTTCATCGTGATGCGGGTAAGATTTTTTATTTTTCGCCGGGGCATGAGACGTATCCGATTTATCATGATAAGACGATCCAGCAAATTTTACTCAATGGTATCCGCTGGGCGAAACCGATAAAAATATTTCCAAAGCGTCAGACAGAAACGCCGAGCGCGTTGGAGACGATTACCAGCAAAAATCCGTTTGTGACATTAAATACAGCATTACTACATCAACAAAAATAAGGAAGTAAAACAATGGAGAAAATAAAAGTAGGACTGGTTGGGCTTGGCCGTATTATGAAATATGGGCATATCCCAATTCTTATTAAACTGAAGGATCAATTTGAAATTACGGCGGTCTGTGACAATGCGCCAGACCGATTGCAAGAAAATATTCCTGAACCGGTGAAAAATTGCCGAAAATATAGTACGATTGACGAGTTGTTGAACGATGAAGACGTGGAGCTGGTGATTATTGGGACGCGTCATCCAGATCATGCGCCGATGGCAAAAAAAGCCTTAGCCGCTGGAAAGTATGTGCTCGTGGAAAAACCATGCGCAATTAATTATGCCGAAGGCAAAGATCTTGTCGATTTTGCTCAAAATAAATATCCAGGGAAGTTGTTTTTGCGGCATAATCGACGCTATGAGAAGGTTTTTGTCAAGGTTCGTAAATTATTGAAAGGCGGCTTGTTGGGCAAGATTAATATGATTAAGTTGTCATGCTCGGTTGGCTACCAGCGTCGTAATGACTGGATGACAATGAGCAAATATGCTGGTGGGCTTTTGACGAATTGGGGGCCGCATATCATTGATCAGGCCTTGCAGTTGCTCGATAGTCCGGTGAAGGATATTTGGGCGGATATCAAGTCTGTTATTTCGGTTGGAGATAGTGATGATCATGTAAAGCTATTGCTCAAGGCTGAAAATGATTGTGTGGCCGATATTGAAATCGTTGGTGATGTGGCATATCCGTATCGGAAATGCGAGGTTTGGGGTGATCGCGGGTCGCTTATTTGTTCTGATGAAAAAGAGATCCGAATGCGCTATGTTGATCCGGATATTAAATTTAAGAAGTTGGCGCCACATGAAGAAAACCCAGAGAAAGGTTATGGGAATTTTGATGAAAAGCTCACTTTTGTCGAACAGCGAATTGAAGTTTTAGCGGATGATTTTAGTGAATTGCAGGCTGATATTTATAACGATATCAAAAAGAATATACCGTATCCGATTACTCTTGAACAAGGATTGGAAGTGATTCGTATCACTGACTTAGCGTTGAAAAAAAGCGGCTTTGTCCCTCGTAAAAAATAGAGTTGTTGCAAGCGTTTTGTTTCGTAAAGGAATTGGAGAAAAATTATGGTAAATAATTTTAAGATTGGATATCTTCCCTTGACGAAGGCGAATTGGACGAATAAGGCATTAGAATCTGCGCGAAGGGATACGAAGGCTTATTTGGAACAGATACCGGGGGTAGAAGTTATCGGCGGAGATCAGATGCTTGATTTGGAAGAGAAAGCTGTCAAGGAACTGGAGTATTTTGAGAAGGAACGGCCAAATCTAATTATTGCGCATTTTATGACGTTTTCTCTTGGCGTTGTGGTTCCGATGTTTGTTCAGCGTCTTGGCGTGCCGGTGGTGCTGTGGTCTATGAAAGAACCGGATCCGCACGGTGGTCGGTTGAAAAATAACTCTTTCTGTGCTGCAAATATGAATTCGCATTTTATGTATCGCATGCATATTCCGTATTTTCATATTCATGCTGAAGCGAATAGTGATAAGGCAAAAAAAGAATTGCTTCGCGCTATTCGGATTGTAAAGACGTGCAATATGCTGCAAAGAATGCGAATCGGTTTAATTGGCGGCCGTGTTCCTGGATTTTATACTTCCTGTTGCAACGAGTGTCTTCTTCGTACGAAGCTCGGTCCGGAAGTTAAGATGATAACGGAGCATGAAGTGATTGAAACAGCAAAAAGTCTTACGGATAATGAAGTGGAAGCCGCATTGAAGGAAATTCTTAACGATGCGCCGGTTCATAAAACGGATGGCCCGCCAATGGATCAGTTAAAAAAATCAGCGGCTCTTTTTGCGGCGGTCTTGAAAATGAAAGAACAGTTTTTGGTCGATATTTTGGCGATTCGCTGCTGGCCAGAATTTATTGTATCTAAACTTTATGGAATCGCGATTTGTTCTACTATCGGTCACTTGAATAATCGTGAGATTGTGACTGCTTGCGAGGGCGATGTCTATGGCGCGGTAATGATGAGTATCGAAAAATCATTGACAAATGGTTTGCCATTTTTTTGTGATTTGATTGTGGCTGAGGGTAGTTATGGCGTAACATGGCATTGCGGCGCAGCACCTGCAAGACTTTGTAAACCAGGTTTTCAGCCAAATCTCCGTTTAAGCTCAAGCATCGAAGGTGGTGGCGTAAAGGGTGTCACCAATGAATTTCCGTTGAAACCGGGTCGTGTTACTCTGGCTCGTCTCGGCGAAAAACGCGATGGTGACGGTTTCCGAATGCTAATAGCGACTGGTACTGGAATTGATACGGATTTGTTTGTGCGCGGAAATCCACTGAAAATCAAGTTTGACGCTGGTTGTGATAAATTGCGTGATGTCGTGATTCGTCAAGGTTGGGAGCATCATTATGCGATGTGTTATGGTGATCTTGTGCCTGATTTGGTAAAACTCTGCGACGTTTTGAATATTGAGCCTGTCGTCGTTCAGTAGGTTTAATTACGACATCGTAAAATTTAAAAATTGTACAATGCTTATTGTGCAATTTTTTTTTTCTTTAAAGTAAAAAAGAACACGTATTAAAGGTGAAAATGTAGCTTGTTTTAGATATGTTGCGGGGTTTTATTTAATAATTGATGTTTTTATATTGAAAAACGAATAAATGATATTAGCTTTAGTTATGCACGCGTGTTTACAGACTCTTGCGTGTTGAATTGAAAAGGAAGTAAACGATTTAATCTTTTTACATTTGGACAGATCGTTAGAGGAAACCGGCGGTTATTTTTACCGAATTCAAACGGAATAAAATAAAGAATGAATAAAAAGACAGATAAATACACGAATTTAAT